>NZ_JAWQUN010000011.1:0-126503 GCF_033447105.1 Formosa sejongensis | reverse complement strand
TTTGTTTTAGAATAAATCGTTCGCAAAGTAAGAACACAATATTCAATAACTTAATAACAAAAATGGTCGATAGAGATAAAATATATCAAACTAAATTAATAAGTAACTAACTACTGACCTCTAAAATCTTTATTTTAAAAGCAATGGTTTTGTACTGTTACGTTCTATAAGCGTGGTTTTAATTATTTTAGTTTCAAAAACATGTTCCGAAGTTATAGGCTGTTCGATTTTTGAAATTAGGATTTCAGCAGCCGTTTTCCCCATAAACACACTATGCTGATTTATACAAGTAATAGATGGCTTTGTATATTTAAAAAAGTCGCTGTTGGTAAAACTTATAATTGAAATATCATCAGGAATGTTATACCCGCGATCTTGAGCAATAACCATAGACTCTACTGCCGAGAATTCTTCCAAACCAAGAATAGCATCAATCTTTTGGTAATCTAACATGGTTTTTACTTCCGTTTCAAAATCGTAACCTGGTTTTATTAAGTTTATAATCTTTTTATTTACCGGAATACTATAGTCTTCTAAAGCTTTTAGGTAGCCATCAATTCGTAATTTAATAATCCCAAAATTATCTAAAGTAGACACCACAGAAATGTGTTTACAACCTGTTTTAATTAGATGTTCAGTAGCCTTATAAGCACAATTAAAATCATCGGCAATAACTTTATCGGTATTCACTGCGTCTGAAACTCTATCGAACATCACCACAGGACCAGCATTATCTATAAATTCTTCAATATGACTGAAATGTTGTTTAGCTTCGGCTTCTTCGCTTAACGAAATAAGTAAGCCGTCTATTATGCCATTTTCAAGCATATTTATAGATGTGATCTCTTTCTCTAATTTGCCGTGAGAGACAATTGCAATTACATTATACCCTTTGTCGTTTGCAATTTGTTCTATGCCGCTAAATGTTTTTACAAAAAAAGGATTTAAAATTGAAGGCATAATAACCCCAATGGTTTTTGTTTTCTTATTCAGTAAACTCAAAGCAATACTATTAGGTCTGTAGTTATGTGCTTTGGCGTATTCTTGTATTTTTAGTTTGGTGGCACTACTAATTTCATAACTATCTTTTAAAGATTTAGAAACCGTTGCAATGGACACATTAAATGCTTTTGCAATTTGTTTTAATGTGGTACGTTGTTTCATAAATTATGAAATGAATTTTGAATTATAAACTTTAAATGAAGTAAAATAATTAGAGTATAAAAATACGCCTAAATTTTAATATTTATAAAATGTTTCCATATGATTTTAGATTACTGAAAATCTATTTAAAGTTATTCTATGTGCAAATAAAATAACGGATCTAAATGCTATCAATCGAGATGTAATCTGAGATATCCAGAAACATGTATTGAGTAATTAATAATTTATAATTAAGCTTTTGAAAATCATCTAGTTCTCACCGTACGTTGCTCGATACGTTTTTCATAATCCTTTCCTTGAAAAATACGTTGTACAAAGATGCCGGGTACATGAATTTGATTCGGATCTAAAGTGCCAACAGGAACTAATTCTTCAACTTCGGCAACTGTAATTTTAGCAGCACCGCACATTACAGGATTAAAATTTCTAGCAGTTCCTTTAAAAATAAGGTTTCCTGTAGCATCACCTTTCCACGCTTTTACAAATGCAAAATCTGCTTTAAAGGCATGTTCTAAGATATACATTTTTCCATCGAATTCTCTAGTTTCCTTCCCTTCTGCAACTTCAGTTCCATAGCCTGCTGGTGTGTAAATAGCAGGGAAGCCAGCTTGTGCAGCACGACAACGTTCTGCTAAAGTGCCTTGAGGAATCAATTCTACATCTAGTTCTCCGCTAAGCATTTGTCGTTCAAATTCATCATTTTCTCCAACATAAGAGGAAATCATTTTTTTGATTTGTTTTTTCTGAAGTAATAATCCCAAACCAAAATCGTCTACACCTGCATTATTGGAGATACAAGTCAACCCTTTAATTTCTTTTTTAACCAATTCGCTGATTGCATTTTCAGGTATACCGCAAAGACCGAAACCACCAAGCATCATTGTCATATTATCGGAAACGCCTGCTAGAGCATCCTCAACAGACTGTACTGTTTTTGTAATCATGTGTGTTTGAGTTTTAATGTAATTAAAAATACGAAATTACAATGTTATACGTGGATTTATTATGAAAATAACAAAATTAACAATACTTATGTTCTGCATAATAAGCGTGAACACAATCTTAGATTCTGAAGAATAAATTCAATATAAATTTTAAAGAAATCGACTCAATAAACACAAAACACATGTAATTTGGAGGATATCTCAATTCAAGTTATTAAAAAGCCTAGAATGGGTTAGAAGGCTGTGTTAAACCTCCAAAGTAAATTTATTTCTAATTTTGAAAATAGTGGGTAAATATCCTGCAAGTACAAAACAAAAAAGGGCTCAATCTCTTGAAACCCTTATTAACACTAGTGGAGAAGATGGGGCTCGAACCCACGACCTCTTGACTGCCAGTCAAGCACTCTAGCCAACTGAGCTACATCCCCAATATAATTTATTTTACGCCTCTTAATACTAAAACAGGAAATGGGCTGTAAAAATCCTTTTTCAAAATTACATTTTTTTCCCACATTTTAGTAAAAAATCCACGTTTTCGTCTAAACACACATAATAGGTCTGGTTCATGTACTTTATAGTGTTCTAAAACACCATGAAAGGTCGTTGCACTTTCTGTATAAACAGTTTCAGTTATTATGGTTGTAAGCGCACTGTTTACTTTAAAATCGCCTTCTTTATAAAAAGGGGTCTTTACTAATAATAAATTCACAACCGATTTAAATTCATCTTGGAGTTGTTTTAAAGGCGCTAATGCACCTTCCTTTTTTATTATAGCAGACTTTATTGCAATTAAAATATTCGAAATAGGCTTAAACACATAGCCTTCTGGAACGATTAGAGAAGGAATATTAGTCTTTTTTATAATTTTTCCAGACGTTTTTCCTAAAAATACTTCTTCTTTAATAGAATTGGTTCTAGGCTCTACCAACATTAAATCTACATCTGCTGTTTTACAAATCAATTCCAAAGTATCTATTAATTTGCCTTTAAAACTTTTCACAACAATGTCAACATTTTTAGTATCAATACTGGCTAACAAATTATTTAAATGCAACATACTTTCCCGTTCTAAAATATGGTCAATTTTGCCTAAAGTCCCTGATTTTAATCGCATATCATACACCTGTACAACATATAAACGCGCTCCAAATGCTTGAGCAAAATCTACAGCATATTGTAAATGACTTTCAATATTTTTTGAATTTCCAACAGGAACTAAAATATTTTTCATAATAGATTTAAAAAATTAAAACGGCTATAAAAGTAATCATAAAACAAATTCAAAATCTTACTATTATTTACTTCTTCACAATTATTAAATTATAACTTCTAAAAAATACCCGACCTTCGTAATTTATTAACAAATTATAATTTCAAAACTGAACATTTGGATCAATCCATATCTTTAAAACACATTAATACACTTGCTGTTCCTGCTATAATTGCAGGAATTAGCGAACCTATTTTATCGATTACAGATACCGCTATTATTGGAAATGTAAATATAAATCCTACCGAAGCTTTAGCAGCTGTAGGTATTGTTGGTACATTTATTTCTATGTTAATTTGGGTTTTAGGCCAAAGCAGGAGTGCGATATCTTCGATTATTTCGCAATCTGTGGGTGCTAATAAATTAGACGATGTAAAAAATCTACCTGCTCAAGCTATATTTTTAATCACGTCTCTGAGTATTGTTATTATTCTGGTCACATACCCTCTCGCAGAATCTATTTTTAAACTCTATAATGCATCGGGATTAATTTTAGATTATGCTGAAGAATATTATAAAATTCGGGTTTTCGGATTCCCATTTACACTCTTTACATTTGCAGTTTTTGGCGCATTTCGCGGGTTACAAAACACCTATTACCCGATGATAATTGCAATAATCGGATCTGTTTCTAACATCGTTTTAGATTTTGCTTTTGTATACGGTATTACAGATTTTATTCCAGCTATGCACATTAAGGGAGCTGCTTATGCAAGTGTAATAGCTCAGCTTATTATGGCGTTACTAGCGGGTTATTATTTGTATAAAAAAACAGATATTCCTTTAAAAGTTACCTTTCCGTTTAATAAGGAAATTAATAAGTTCTTGTTAATGATTCTCAACTTGTTCATTCGTACTTTAGCTCTAAATACCGCTTTGTATTTTGCAAGTTCGTATGCAACTGGCTATGGTAAAAACTATATAGCAGCTTATACCATAGCAATAAATTTATGGTTTTTAGGAGCCTTTTTAATTGATGGATTTGCAAGTGCGGGAAATATTCTTTCAGGGAAATTATTCGGTGCTAAACGGCCAGATTTATTAATAAAACTGAGTAATAAACTTATTGTTTTAGGTGTTATTACAGGTCTTGTTTTAGCCCTTTTAGGATGGCTTTTTTATGAACCAATTGGACGTGTTTTTACTAAACAACCTGAGGTTTTAGAAGTGTTTTATAATGTATTTTGGATTGTTCTTGCAATGCAACCGCTATGTGCATTAGCCTTTATTTTTGACGGGATGTTTAAAGGTTTAGGTAGAATGAAATATTTAAGAAACGTACTCCTTGTATCAACTTTTTTAGTGTTTATTCCAACCTTGCTTATTTTAGATTATTACGACTATAAATTATATGCCATATTTATAGCATTCACAGTTTGGATGGCTGCTCGCGGTATTCCCTTAATTGTAAAATTTAGACAGCTTTTTTTAGTTCCAAAATAACAGTGTATATACTATTTCTAATATCAATACTTTAGGATTAAGTAATTTGCTATGGGCTATCGAAAGTTTATTGTAAAATTTTAGGCTGTTCGAACTAACCGAAAGTTTCTTTTCGGCTATTAAGTTTATAGCGAGTTCCTGAAATTTAGTTATCAAATAAAAAAATAGATAAACTCTTTTAAGCCCAGATTTTTTGCTTTCTTTTATTATCAATTAAAAAAAGAAACATCATTAATATTTAAAAGACAATAGTTGCTCACTTGCAGAAATCTTTTAAATTTGATTCAAATTAAGTTTTCAAATCAACCCCAAAACATGATTCCACTTTTACAAGACGTAAACATAGAAGATAAAATAAATAACGCACCTGATTCTAATTACGAAATCGGCGTATTTATAGGCTCTATGATTCCGTTTGTGGTACTTGTTCTTTTAGCATATTTGATGTATTACTACAGTAAAAAAAATAATCAAGATAACAACCTATGAATGTATTAGAATTTTTAAGCGGAAACGGACTATTCCTTATATTAGCCATCGCCTTAGTCATTATTTATATATACAACCGCAACAAAGGCGGGCGCCGATAATTTAGCGCGTTTTTAACCAGCCTGTAATACTTAATCGCTTAGTATGAACTGGTTTAACTTCGTGCTCTAAAATCTGACTTTCGAAAATGACAACACGTCCAGGAAAAGGATAAATTATTTTCTGAACCTCAACACCGTTTTTATCAGTGTAGATTACCAATTCTCCACCGTTTTCGGGTTTCCAATCCTCATCATTTAAATAACACACAAACGATAATTTTCGTCTGTCGTCATTCTGAAACGTATCTAAATGACGTTTATAAAACGTACCTTTTGGATAAATCGCATAATGAAATTCCTTATGTAATATCCCTAAAAAACAGGTTCTATTCAGGTAAGAAACTAAATCATTTATCTTGTTAAAAAATAAGGTTTCAGCAGGTTGTGCTGTGTCTTCATCTATCCATAAAATCACATCGCCACGAATCGCTTTCTCTATGGTTTCATTTACACGATTGCCAATAGCGGCCTTCTTAAAGGCATCTTCGTCGTATTTAAAATGAATAGAATCGCGAAGTTGAGACACTTCATTTACATCAAAAAAATTATCAATAATACTATATTGCTGACTCAAAAGATCATCTATAATCTTCTCGTATAACGGGTGTTCAGCAACGACCAACTCTTCGAAAAGCGGAGTCATTAAAGGGGTGTTATCATTTTAGCTAACTCTTTGTAATTTAAAAACTTAATTTGTTTTTCTTATAAAAAGCATTCAAATGTAATCTAAAAACAAATTGCTTTTACAAATTCGGTACCTTTGCATTGTTAAAAAATCAAAACATGAGTAATATTCGAATTACCAAACAATTTACTTTCGAAACCGGACACGCCCTTTATGGCTACGACGGAAAATGTAAAAACGTACACGGCCACAGTTACAAACTTTCGGTTACCGTAATTGGCAAACCCATCACGGATAACAACAATGTTAAGTATGGAATGGTTATCGATTTTGGCGATTTAAAACGAATTGTAAAACGTGAAATCGTCGATGTATTCGATCATGCTACTGTGTTTAATAAAAACACCCCACATGTCGAGTTGGCTAGAGAGTTAGAACAACGTGACCACAATGTGTTGTTAGTCGATTATCAGCCCACAAGTGAGATGATGGTTATCGATTTTGCAAAAAAAATTAAGACCTATCTACCAAGTCATATAGCGTTGCATTCCTTAAAACTTCAAGAAACCGATAGTAGTTTTGCAGAGTGGTATGCTAGTGATAATTTGTAGGGCGTTCCCTTTCGCTAAGCTACAGGTCAGGCTTTCGCAAGTCGCTTTTTAAATGCAAAAAAGCATTAAAAAGAGCTTCAACAATTGCTCAATCCTTAACGCAAATCCAAACCAAGTACAATCTTTATATTTACAGCATGCAAATTCCAGAAGGCAAAAAAATATACTTCTCGTCCGATAATCATTTAGGAGCTCCAACTCCAGAAGATTCGCTTCCAAGAGAGAAAAAATTTGTCGCTTGGCTAGACGAAGTTAAGCACGATGCCGCAGCCATATTTTTATTAGGCGACTTGTTCGATTTTTGGTTCGAATACAAAACTGTAGTTCCAAAAGGATTTGTAAGAACTTTAGGAAAATTAGCAGAAATAAGAGATTCTGGAATTCCGATTTATTTTTTTGTTGGAAATCACGATTTATGGATGGATGATTATTTCGAGAAAGAACTAAACATTCCTGTCTACCATAAACCGAAAGAATTTACCTTTAATAATAAAACATTTTTAATTGGTCATGGAGATGGATTAGGTCCTGGAGATAAGGGTTATAAGCGAATGAAAAAAGTGTTTACCAATCCTTTTTTTCAATGGTTATTTCGTTGGTTGCACCCAGATATTGGTGTAAGAATAGCACAATATATGTCGGTTAAAAACAAATTGATTTCTGGAGACGATGATGCTAAATTTTTAGGAGAAGACAGCGAATGGCTAGTGCAATATTGCAAACGTAAATTAGAAACCAAGCATTACGATTATTTCGTATTTGGTCACCGCCATTTACCAATGGAAATTAAATTAAACGACACGGCTAAATATATTAATCTTGGCGATTGGATTGGGTATTATACCTATGGTGAATTTGATGGGAATCATTTCGAATTAAAAAAAATAGAAGATAATTAAGTACACATTTGCTTCCTCCTTTTTAATTAGCAATCAGGAGAGCTAATTATGTGGAGGTTTTAATAGTTTAATTCTGTTAAATCAATCGTTGTTGCTTGGTCCATTATCCGAGAGTCTTGCTGTAATATGTAATAGTTCATATCCGTCCTTGAAACCTTGCTTCAATAAATAATCAACTAACTCCAGCCGTTATAGTCTTCTGTTGGAGTCATTATAACTCCTTGAACTTCAAACTCTATTAGTTGTTCTTTTAACCATTCATCAACAATAATGAGAGAGGGAGCATGTAAGATCCGAAATATATGTAATCCTTTAGCTTTTACTTTATCAATCGAAAAAGAATAAAGCGTTTGGCGTATTCCTGGTATTTTCTCATCCAGTTTACTTTTTCCTAAATCAACAGCATCAAGTAAGCCAATAATATTTGCTATTGAATACCCTCCTTCTATATCACCATTTGGAGCATGTAAATTTACTGGTAAGCATTGGATGTTATCAACACCAAGGCGGTTTAATTCACCTATTAATTCGTCATGAAATAAGGTCACTAGACCCGGGATAAGGTCACCTCTATCATCATTACTTCTTGGTGAAAGTGTGATATTTAATTTCCCTACCTCGGGTAATATTTTACCATCAATCAACTCAAGTGGATCTAAACTGCCACTATCAATTGTTGTTGCAGGGTCTATTATTTCAGGGTCTAACTTCATTATGAAATATTTCATTTTCATTCTTAAAATATAGCTTAGTTAAATTACATAGTTGTGTTACTTAACGACTAACCCCAGCCGTCGTATTCTTCGGTGGGGTACATTAAAACACCAGGAGGATAATATTCAGTTAGCTCTTTATACAAACTTTCATCAATTATTATTAAAGAGGGAGCATGTAATATACGGAATATTCGTAAGCCTTTGACTTTTTCCTCATCGATGCTAAAAGAATATAATGACCCTATGCCACCATGTGCTCTTGGTTTTATTCTACTTTTGCTAATATCAACAGCATCAACTAAGCCAATTATGTTAGCCATAGAGTAGGCTTTTTCAACCATGCCATCTGGAGCATGCATATTTACTGGGAAATACTGAATGTTATCTATATTGAATTTATTTAATTCAGTGATGAAGTTTTTATGGAATAGCGACACTTCGCCACCAATGATACAACCTATCGAGTTTCCACTTCTAGGTGAAAGTTTGATATTTAATTCACTGGGTTCAGGTAAAATTTTACCATCAAGTAACTCAAGAGGATCTAACCCGCCACTATCAATCGTCGTAGCTTGATCTGAAATTCTAGGATCTTGTTTAATTATATAATATTTCATGTTATTCCATGAGTTTTAAAACATTAAACTTAACTACTAACTCCAACCGTCGTATTCTTCTGTATGGTACATAACGACTTCTTCTACTTCGTTAGCTAACAAGTGTTCTTTTAACCAGCCAGAAACAATAATCAGTGCGGGTGCATGTAATATTCGAAAAATGTGAAGTCCCTTGGCTTTTTCTTTATCAATAGTAAAGGAATAGAGTGTACCTATACCACCGTGTGCTCTAGGTTTAATTGTACTTTTATCAAGATCAACAGCATCAAGTAAGCCGATTATATTAGCAAGCGAATAGCCTTCTTCAATCGTGTCATCAGGGACTTGAATATCAACAGGAAAGTACTGAATGTTATCTATACCTAGCTCACTAAGTATTTCAATAAAGTCATCATGAAATAATGTTGAAACGCCATCCATTATATCTCCTCTGCTATCCCCACTTCGTGGTGATAGCTTGACCATTACTTCACCAGGATCGTCTATTAATTTGCCATCAATTAAATCAAGTGGATCTAGGCCACCACAATCACTGGTTTTAGCTTGGTCGTCGAAACGGGGATCTTGCTTCATAATGAAATAATTCATGTTCGTCCTTGAAATTTTGCTTCAATAAGTTAGCAACTAACTCCAGCCGTTGTATTCTTCTGTAGGGTACATTAATACAGAAGGGGCCTTAAATTCAGTGAGTTCTTTATACAATGTTTCATCTATGATGATTAATGAAGGTGCGTGTAATATGCGAAATATTCTAAGACCTTTTACTTTTTCTTGATCAATGGTAAAAGAATAAAGAGTTGGTCTTATTCCCGGGATTTCTTCGTCAAAAGTGCTGTTTTCTATGTCAACAGCATCGACTAAACCAATAATATTAGCTAGCGAATAAGCTTTTTCAACCATATCAGTCGGTCCGTGCATATTTACTGGGAAATATTGGACATTATCTATATTTAATTCTTTTAATTTAGCAATGAAGTTTTTATGAAAAAGAGGCACTATACCGCCAATGATACAACCTCTACGATTACCACTTCTTGGAGATAATTGTATATTTAATTCTCCTGGTTGGGGTAACACCTTCCCATCAAGTAAATCAAGTGGATCTAAGCCCCCACTATCAGTAGTGGTTGCTTGGTCAGAAATTCTAGGATCTTGCTTCATTATATAATATTTCATTTTATTCCATTCCAAATTCTTCTGTGTGTATTTGTTGTTCTTTATGAGGAAAATCTTGTGCACAGCCTGAAAAATCATAAGCCCGTTTGGACACAAAAAAAGGATAGCTGTCTGCAGGTTTTGCCCCATTTTTTCCGTTAAACTTCTCTAATGCCTTTTTAATTCTTTTAGGATTTATAAGTAAGTATTGACCATTATTGCAAATGGTTATTGAGCTTGTGGTATAGTTTTATTGTAAGGCACTTTATAAGCGAGTGTCCTTTTTAATTTTATCAAGTGGATCTATAGAGCCACAGTCACTAGTTTTAGGTTGCTCTGCTATTCTTGGATCTTGTTTTAATATATAGTATTTCATATCCGTCCTTGAAACCTTGCTTCAATAAATTAACAACTAACTCCAACCGTTATAATCTTCTGTTGGATACATTATAACTCCCTCTATCTCGTAAGCTAATAGTTTTTCTTTTAACCATTCATCAACAATTATGAGTGAAGGCGCATGTAATATACGAAAAACATGAAGCCCTTTTGCTTTTTCTTTATCGATAGTGAACGAATATAGAGTTTGTCTTATATTTCCAATCTTTTCACCTAACGTACTTTTATCAATATCAGCACCATCAACTAAGCCAATTATGTTAGCCATAGAGTAGGCTTTTTCAACCATGCCATCTGGAGCATGCATATTTACTGGGAAGTATTGTAAGTTATCAATGTTTAACCTATTAAGTTCATCTATTAAATCTTCATGAAAAAGCGTTACTACGCCAGGCACAAAATCCCCTCTATCATCGTTACTTCGTGGTGATAGGTTAATATGTAATTCACTTGGGTCAAGTAGAACCTTGCCGTCGATTAAATCTAGAGGATCTAAAGTCCCTGAATCTATAGTTGTTGCGGGGTTTATCTCTTCGATGTCATGTTTCATTATGAAGTATTTCATTTGGATTTTCCTTTTCTAACTTTCTATCAGAATAAATAGGATTTTTGAAGTCAGGAAAAAGCGCATTTTAAAGCAAAAGTATTTATGTTTTACCGAATAAATTTATGACCTTTCAACCAGTTTTCGCAGTCGGTTTTCCAAAATAAATGAGTTTCATCTTTACTTAAACCAAAACCATGTCCACCTTTTTCAAAAAGATGCATTTCTACAGGCACTTTGTTATTTTTTAGTGCCAAATAGTAGTTGATACTATTTCTGCAGGAACAGCATTATCGTCTGTAGCATGAACTAAAAATGTTGGAGGGCTGTTTTTATTGATATGTAATGCGTTCGAAAACTTTTCAATGTCTGCTTCCGAGGGTAAAGCTCCTAGTAAACTTGTTTTAGAACCCTGATGCGTAATGCCATCTTTCATAGAAATTACAGGATAGATTAACAATGAAAAATCTGGCTTAGCGCTATTTTTATCTGATGCATAAATCACATCGTTATAACGTGTCGATAAAGTAGATGCTAAATGTCCGCCAGCCGAAAATCCTATGACACCAACCGTGTTTATATTAGAATCCTTCGCATGACGTCTTACATAACGCATCGATTCTTGAGCATCTTGCAACGGAGCAATGCTTTTATCTTCCATAATACGAGTGTTCGGTAAGCGGTATTTTACAACGTAAGCTGTAATGCCTAAAGTATTTAACCATCTAGCAACTTTAAAACCCTCTTTTAATATCGCTAAATGGGTGTAGCTTCCGCCTGGAAAAATAACAATGGCTGTTACGTTCGGATTTTTAGGTTTAAAAATGCTTAATGTTGGAATAGAAACTTGAGATGTACTCGTAAATTCGTTACCTTCAAAAAGAGGTTTCTCTATGTAAGTGGAATCAGAGATTGCGTTAGGAATATCGTGTTCCCAGAGTGGAATAGTTTCATCCTGACTGTAAATTCCGAAGTACGTGAACATACAAAAACTTAGAGTTAAAAGTGTTTTATAATTAGTATTAAAAGGCATGGAGTTGTTTTCTCAAATATAAAGTTAAATCGTAAAAAAGGTTTATTAAAGTAGAAATTATCCAGTTAACGCCTTAGGGAACGTAATTTAAACTTAAATAGATGTAGCAGACTATTTAAAATGTCTTTATATTTTTTTGTAGGAGGTTAATTTACACTCAAAAAAAATATTACTTTTCAATTTTGTTATTCTGAATTATTATTTTCAATCTATCAAGTTTTGTAACTTAAAGAGTAAATGCACTATGACTAAATAAATTGTCGTGTCAATAGTTGTTTAAGTAAATTATTTTATGTTAAATTTACCGCTCGTATAAAGATTAAATTAATATCCGATTACAAATTTAAATTTTTATTGAACTTATTTTGGTTAAGTTAATTAGCCAACGAACAATGTGATGCAAAACAAAACAAAACTTATTTTATTTATGCTCTTGTTTACAGGGTGTTTGTGTATTGCGCAAACGCTGCCTGAGCCAGGAACCCCTGAAGGTAGAACTCCAACTGCCCCAGGTTTACCGATAGATGGAGGTTTAACTGTTTTGATTGCAGCAGGTGCTTACTACGGTATCAAGAAATCTTTAAAAAAATAAGATTATTTAATATCAAATTCCAATAGGCGTTTCACATATTTCCCTAAAACATCAAATTCTAAATTTACAGCATCTCCTATTTTAAAGTATTTAAAATTTGTGTGTTCAAAGGTGTATGGTATAATAGCCACACTAAATTGATTCCGTTTAGAGTCTACCACCGTTAAACTAGTCCCGTTTACTGTTATCGATCCTTTTTCAATAGTAATATTATTAAGGTCTTTATTGTATTCAAAAGTGAATAGCCAACTTCCTGAAGTTTCTTTAATCTCAATGCAGGTTGCAGTTTGGTCTACATGACCCTGAACAATATGTCCGTCTAGTCTATCTCCAAGCAGCATGGCGCGTTCTAAATTAACTAAATCATTAACCTGTAGCGTTCCTGTATTTGTTTTGTTTAGGGTTTCTTGTATGGCTGTCACCGTATATGTATTCTCTTTTATGCCTACAACCGTTAAACAGACACCATTATGTGCCACACTTTGGTCAATTTTTAATTCTGAAGCCAAACTACTTTCTATGGTTACATGTAGATTATCTTGATCTGATTTAAGATTGGCAACACGACCTAAATTTTCTATTATTCCTGTAAACATATTAATTCATTTATTTGATTAAATTTGTAATTGTAAAATTACGAACAAAATAGTTATCAAGTTTAATGAAGAAAGAAGAAAATATTATAGTTGGCATTTCAATTGGAGACTTGAACGGTATTGGTGGCGAAATCGTATTGAAGACTTTTGAAGATCCTAGAATTCTAGAATTTTGTACACCAGTGATTTTCGCTTCAGTTAAAGTGATGTCTTTTTTTAAGAATCATTTTAAAATGGATATCAACTTTAATGGCATAAACCATATTAACCAAATTATTCTTGGTAAGGTTAATGTACTTAATGTTTGGAAAGAGAATGTGTCTATTAACTTTGGAAAAGAAGATTTTAAAATAGGTGAGTACGCAATTAAATCTTTAGAGGCAGCTACATTGGCCTTAAAGGAAGGCACTATCGACTTGTTGGTAACTGCTCCTATTAATAAGCACAATATTCAGTCTGAAAAATTTAAATTTCCAGGACATACAGATTATTTAGCGCAAGAGTTAGAAGGCGAAAGTTTAATGTTTATGATAACTGACTTCTTAAAAGTAGGTTTGTTAACAGATCATGTTCCTGTAAGTGAAGTTTCAAATCATATCACCCCTGAATTAATAGAAACGAAAATTAATACTGTTTATAAATCACTTCAACAAGATTTTCAAATTTCTAAACCTAAAATTGCAGTACTAGGGATAAATCCGCATACTGGCGATAATGGAGTAATAGGAAATGAAGACGATGAGGTATTGCGTCCGACATTAAAAAAAATTAAGGATAGTGGTAAATTGGTTTTTGGACCATATGCTGCAGATAGTTTTTTTGGTTCTAATAATTACAAGAATTTCGACGCCATAGTTGCATCATATCACGATCAAGGTTTAATTCCGTTTAAAACATTGTCTTTTGGAGAAGGTGTAAACTATACGGCAGGTTTAAATAAAGTACGAACATCTCCAGATCATGGTACGGCTTTTGAAATAGCAGGGAAAGGTATTGCAAACGAAACGTCTTTTAAAGAGGCGTTATTTGCTGGGATCCAGATTTTTAAACATCGATTAGAATACGACGAGCTTGTTAGAAGAGTATAAAATATAGATTAAAAAAGATATAAACAAAAAAATGTTTATAAGTAAGCTTGCCTATAATAAAATTTTATATATTTGCAGACCCAAAATAGATATGGAAATGAAGCCGTTGAAAGAATTTACAATTCAATTTATTGGATTAAAATTAGGAAAACATCAATTCGAATATCAAATTGGACAAGAGTTCTTTAAACATTTTGAGTATGAAGATTTTAATAGTGCAGACATTCATGTTGATGTTCTTTTAGAAAAAAAGAACACTTTACTAGAGTTGCACTTCGAAATCGAGGGAATAGTAAACGTCTATTGTGATGTCACAAACGAACCTTACGACCAACCAATTCAAAATGAATTTGATTTGGTAGTGAATTTTGGTGACGAGTACAACGACGAAGAAATTGATATGCTAGTAATTCCTCATGGAGAATACGAATTAAATATACAGCAGTATATTTACGAATTAGTAGTATTGGCAGTACCTACGAAGCATGTCCATCCTGGAGTTGAAGATGGAACATTGCAATCAGAAATACTTGATAAGTTAGAAGAATTAAGTCCTAAAATTAAGGAAGAAAAAAAAGACGAAGAGGAATCAGACCCTCGTTGGAATACATTAAAGAAACTATTAACGGATAATAAATAAATAGAAAATGGCACATCCTAAAAGAAAAATCTCGAAAACAAGAAGAGATAAAAGAAGAACACACTATAAAGCAACTGCGCCACAAATTGCTACGTGTCCAACAACAGGAGAAGCTCACCTATATCACAGAGCACATTGGCACGAAGGAAAATTATACTACAGAGGTCAAGTATTAATTGACAACTCTGAAGTAGAAGAGAATCTAGCATAAGTATTATGCACGCATACAAAAAAACGCTCCATTGTGAGCGTTTTTTTTGTCATATAGTTTTCTATAAGTCAAAAACAACTTAATTTGCATCTAATTAAACTAAAAATTAAGTAATTTGGCCATTAAATTGAGGTTTCAGGTCTAATTATCTAAGTTTTGGTTCAATAATTTATACGTTATGAGTAAAATAACAGCGGCTATTACGGCTGTAGGAGCATATGTCCCAGAGTACGTTTTAACTAATAAGATGTTAGAGTCTATGGTTGACACTAACGATGAATGGATTCTGTCTAGAACAGGAATCAAAGAACGTCGTATTTTAAAAGAAGACGGGAAAGGAACATCTTTTTTGGCTATAAACGCAGCTCAAGACCTTATTAATAAGTCAGGAGTAGATCCAAAGGAAATAGATCTAGTAATTGTAGCAACAGCTACACCAGATATGAAAGCGGCAGCAACAGCTGCGTTTACTGCAACTGCAATAGGCGCTGTGAATGCTTTTTCTTACGATTTAGAAGCAGCATGTTCTAGCTTTTTATTCGGAATGTCTACAGCAGCTAGTTATATTGAATGTGGACGCTATAAAAAAATATTACTTATTGGAGCAGACAAAAACTCTTCAATGATTAATTATAAAGACCGTGCAACATGTATTATATTTGGTGATGGTGCCGGTGCTGTGTTATTCGAACCTAATACAGAAGGTTTTGGATTGCATGACGAGTATTTAAGAAGCGATGGTAGTGGTAGAGATTTTCTACAAGCTACGTATGGCGGATCATCTTTTCCTCTTACCCCAGAAGCAGTAGCCGAAGGAAAACACTATGTGTTTCAGGATGGAAAAACAGTATTTAAAAATGCTGTGTCTAATATGGCAGATGTTGCTGTAAAAATATTAGAACGAAATAATTTATCTAAAGACGAAATTTCTTGGTTAGTAGCCCATCAAGCGAACAAACGTATTATAGATGCAACAGCAAATAGAATGGATTTAGATCCTGAAAAAGTAATGATTAATATAGAAAAGTACGGTAATACGACTTCTGCTACATTACCATTGTTACTTAACGATTATGAAAAACAACTTAAAAAAGGCGATAAATTGGTTTTTGCAGCCTTTGGAGGTGGTTTTACTTGGGGATCTATATACTTAACTTGGGCATACAATTCCTAATTGACTAATAATAACTTATTTTAAAATCTAATTTATTATGGATTTAAAAGACATTCAAAATTTAATTAAATTCGTTGCCAAATCTGGAGCAAGCGAAGTTAAATTAGAAACCGATGATGTAAAGATTACCATCAAAACAGGTGGTGACGATAAAGGAGAAACTACAACTTATGTACAACAAATACCTGTAACTCAGGCTCCTGTTGCACATCCTGTAGCTCAAGCTCCTGCAGCAACAGTAGCTCCTGTAGAAACAGAAGCAGATTCAAAATACATAACTATAAAATCTCCAATTATTGGAACTTTATATAGAAAACCTTCACCGGACAAACCTCTGTTTGTAGAAGTTGGTCAAACTATAAGTGAGGGAGATGTGCTTTGTATTATTGAAGCTATGAAGCTCTTTAACGAAATTGAATCAGAAGTATCTGGTAAAGTTGTTAAAATACTTGTAGACGATGCGTCTCCAGTAGAATTCGATCAACCTTTATTTTTGGTAGATCCATCATAACCAATTTTAAAATTCCAAAACAAATCCCAATACGCTTGGAATTTGGAATTTGAGATTTTTAATTTTATACGTTATGTTTAAAAAAATACTAATAGCCAATAGAGGGGAAATAGCACTGCGTGTTATTAGAACCTGTAAAGAAATGGGGATTAAAACGGTTGCAGTATATTCTACAGCCGATGCAGAAAGTTTGCACGTAAAGTTTGCAGACGAGGCCGTATGTATAGGCCCTCCACCAAGTAGTGAATCTTATTTAAAAATGTCTAATATAATTGCAGCTGCAGAAATTACAAATGCAGACGCCATTCATCCAGGATATGGGTTTCTTTCAGAAAATGCTAAGTTTTCTAAAATATGCGAGGAACACGATATCAAGTTCATAGGAGCTTCTGCCGATATGATCGCAAAAATGGGAGATAAGGCTACTGCAAAAGAAACTATGAAAGCTGCCGGAGTACCATGTGTTCCTGGAAGCGATGGTATTATAGCAGATTTTGAAATGTGCCAGAAAGTTGCCTTAGAAACAGGTTATCCTGTTATGCTTAAAGCAACCGCAGGTGGTGGTGGAAAAGGTATGCGTGCCATTTGGAAAGAAGAAGACCTTCGAGATGGTTGGGATTCTGCCCGTCAAGAAGCTAAAGCTGCTTTCGGAAACGACGGTATGTATATGGAGAAACTTATTGAAGAACCTAGACATATTGAAATTCAAATTGTAGGAGATTCAACAGGAAAGGCTTGTCATTTATCAGAACGCGATTGCTCAATTCAACGTCGTCATCAAAAGTTAACCGAAGAAGTTCCTTCCCCTTTTATGACTAAGAAATTGCGCGATGCCATGGGTAAATCTGCTGTAAGTGCAGCAGAATACATTAAGTACGAAGGTGCTGGAACTATCGAGTTTTTAGTCGATAAACACCGCAATTTCTACTTTATGGAAATGAATACACGTATCCAGGTCGAGCATCCAATTACAGAACAAGTAATAGATTTCGATTTAATTCGTGAGCAAATACTTGTAGCATCAGGAGTGCCAATTTCAGGTAAGAATTACACGCCAAACCTACATTCTATTGAATGTCGTATTAACGCAGAAGATCCTTATAATGGATTCCGTCCGTCGCCAGGTCGTATTACAACATTACACGCGCCAGGAGGTCACGGAGTACGTTTAGATACCCACGTTTATGCAGGTTACAGTATACCGCCAAACTACGACTCTATGATTGCAAAGTTAATTACAACGGCGCAAACTCGACAAGAAGCCATCAGTAAAATGAAACGTGCTTTAGACGAATTCGTAATAGAAGGTATCAAGACAACAATTCCGTTCCATAGACAATTAATGGATCATCCAGATTATGTCGCTGGAAATTATACTACAAAATTCATGGAAGATTTCGTAATGGAAAAACCTCCAGTAGAAGAATAAATCAAAAAAACTCCGGAATCTATTTCGGAGTTTTTTTATGGTGTTTCTTTTGCTGAAAAAGCAAAAGTCAGGCTATCCGCTATATCTTTTATTTTAAAAAAAAGAAAAGGATGCCGCTTCTATCCTTAACACAACTCTAGTTTAACATTTCTATTTTTAGTATTTAAATAATCTTTTAACCTTAATAATTGGAGGTCAAGTTAATTCTTAACTTCATTTAAATACAGAAACTCTTGTGGTTTATAGGGTTTTAAAATGTAAATAAAGTAGTTCAGCCTCGTTTTATTCCGTTTAACTATTTTTTTTTTAGTACATCTTAATGCCACTTATATTTGTGTCACCATAACATAAGTAGGTTAAGTTCATGGTAGATTTGGGGCAAAAGGTGAACTTAACAGTTCACCTTTTACATTTAAAATAATTTCCAAAAAAAAATCGGACTATATAAAATATAGCCCGACTTCAATATAAATTTTAATACGTCTTATTTTGCTTCAGCATAACGACGTTCTACTTCATTCCAGTTAATTACATTAAAAAATGCATTAATATAATCAGGTCTTCTGTTTTGGTAATTTAAGTAGTAAGCATGTTCCCAAACGTCTAACCCTAAAATAGGAGTTCCGTCGCAAGAAACACCAGACATTAATGGATTGTCTTGGTTTGGTGTAGAACATACAGATACTTTTCCGCCTTTATTTACACATAACCAAGCCCATCCTGAACCAAATTGTGTTGCAGCAGCTTTACTAAATGCATCTTTAAAAGCATCTACAGATTCAAAAGCATCTTCGATAGCTGCTTTTAATTCTCCAGATAAAGCACCTTTACCTTCTGGATTCATTACTTCCCAAAATAATGAATGATTGTAAAAACCACCACCATTATTTCTAACAGCACTATTACTCATGTCTAAACCTGTAAGAATATCTTCAATAGATTTTCCTTCTAAGTCTGTTCCAGCTATAGCGTTATTTAAATTGTTAGTATATCCTTGGTGATGTTTAGTGTGGTGTATTTCCATTGTACGAGCATCGATATTTGGTTCTAATGCATCGTAAGCATATTGTAATTTCGGTAATTCGAAAGCCATAATATTATAGTTTTTATGATTAATAAAAATTCCTTTTTCAAATTTAAGTATAATACATGGCAATTAAAAATAATAAATAGTTATCGAATCATCGATAGTTTTTATCTTGTCTTAAATTTTTTATAAAGTATGGAGCCTAGTACTACTTTTTCTATTTATGATGCCTCTGCAGGAAGTGGAAAAACATTTACGCTTGTAAAAGCCTATTTAACAATCTTATTTAAATCTAAGAGTCATTTTCAGTTTAAAAACATTTTGGCCATAACCTTTACCAATAAGGCGGTTTTCGAAATGAAAGAACGTATTATAAAAATGCTTAAAGAATTTTCGGACGAAAAAGTTCTTGTAGATGGTAACGATATGTTTAATGTATTGTGCGAAGAATTAAAAATGGAACCAGAGGCTTTGCATAGTAAGTCGAAAATGCTGCTTCATACCATTATTCATAATTATGCTGCATTCGAAATTTCTACAATCGATGGGTTTACACATAGAATAATTAGGACTTTTGCGCACGATTTAAAACTGCCATTAAATTTTGAAGTCGATTTAGATTCCGAAACTTTACTTAATAAAGCTGTAGATCGATTAATTGCAAAAGCAGGAACAGATAAAGAAATTACAGACGTGTTAGTTCAATTTGCCATAGAAAAGGCAGATGATGATAAAAGTTGGAATATTGCTCTAGACCTTTATAAAATTGCGAAACTGCTTATTTACGAAAATGATATTCCTTATCTGGAGCAATTAAAAGATAAATCGTTATCCGATTTCAACACACTTAAAACGCAGCTAAAGAAAGATATTAAATCTTCTGAAATTGCAATTGTCGAAATCGCTTTAGAGTTTCTGGAGCTCATTAAGAACAATGGTATTGAGTTTGCTGATTTTTCTGGTAAATACGCACCAAAGTATTTCGAAAAACTAAGTCAAGGCGATTTAAATGTTAGTTATAATACAGCTTGGCAAACTAAAATAGATAGCCATCCGTTGTATCCCGCTCGTGTAAAAAAAGAAGCCGATTTAGCTGCTACAATAGATCGCCTTCAGCCGCAAATATCTGCTCTGTTTAACCAAACAAAACAGATCTATTTTGCTCTTAAATTCAGAAAAACAATATATAAAAATCTGACGCAGCTTTCGGTTTTAAATGCCATAAACCATGAGTTGATAGCGCTTAAACACGAAGAAAACAAAATGCTAATTTCAGAATTTAATTCTTTAATCAGTGATCAAATTGCGGCACAACCCACACCTTTTATATATGAACGCTTGGGAGAAAAATTCAATCATTATTTTATTGATGAATTTCAAGATACGTCAACCATGCAATGGAATAATTTAATTCCGTTGATTTCTGAAGCTATCGATATGCATGACATTGAAAAAGATCCTGGGTCTTTAATGCTTGTGGGGGATGCGAAACAAGCTATTTACAGATGGCGTGGCGGAAGAGCGGAACAATTTATAGAATTGTCAGATCCGGATTTTAAACATAATCCGTTTAATACCCCTAAAATAATAAAGTCGTTAGATACTAATTATAGAAGTTTTAAAGCGGTTATTAATTTTAATAATACATTTTTTGAATATGTGTCGGGTTCTACTTTTAGCAACGAAACGTATGGGAAACTATATCAACGGGCCATTCAAAAGCAAAAGAATGCTAATGAAGGTTATGTAGATATTTCATTTTTAGATTTAAAAGATGAAGATCGAGATGTACTTTACCCTGAGCAGGTTTATAAAACCATAGAAGATTGTAAGAATAACGGTTTTCAGTTAAAGGACATTTGCATTTTAGTGCGCAAAACTAAAAATGCTGTGTCGACCGCAAATTATTTAAGTCAGAAAGGGATTCCTATTATTTCTTCAGAATTGTTACTCATTAAACAAGCACCAGAAGTTTTGTTTGTAACGCATGTTTCAAGCTTATTGTTTCAACCGAAGAATGCTGAAATTAAAGCTGAAATCTTATACTTTTTAGCCGATAGATTTAAAATTGAAGATAAACATAAGTTTTTAGCACAATATATTCAGTTAGATAATACTGATTTGTTTGCAAGTTTCGAGCAATTCGGAATATATACAAACGCTAGCGCTTTAATACAATTGCCATTGTTTGATATGTTTGAAACATTGGTTCGCGAATTCAATTTAGTAAAACATTCCAATGCCTATATTCAATATTATTTAGATGTTGTTCTAGAATACACACAAAAAAAAGGATCAGATATTTTTGGATTTTTAGATTATTTTGAGGCTAAAATAGACAAGCTAAGCATTGTATCTCCGGAAGGTCAAGATGCGGTTCAGATCATGACGATTCATAAATCGAAAGGATTAGAGTTTCCAGTTGTTATTTTTCCGTTTGCCGATCTCGATATTTATAAAGAAATTGAACCCAAAGAATGGTTTCCTTTAGTTAAAGAAGAGTTTAGCGATTTTCCATTCACATTATTAGATTATAATAAAACTAATTTTGAAGAATTTGGAAAAGAAGGTGTAGATATTAGTGCAAGGCATCAATCGGAACTGGAATTAGATAATCTTAATCTTTTATATGTGGCATTAACGAGGCCCGTAGAGCAACTTTATATTATTAGTAGTTTGGCCTTGGATGCAAAACAGAATGTAAATACAAAAAAATACAGTGGTTTGTTTATCGATTTCTTAATTCAAAATAAACTTTGGGAGTCTGATAAATTCAATTATAATTTTGGAAGTCCGAAACGAATTCCAATTGTAAAGAAGCTTACAGAACAGAGTGATCAAGCGAAACAGGTGACATTAGAATTTATCTCTACTGCAAAAAAAGATCATAATATAAAAATTGTGGCAAGTAGCGGTTATTTATGGGATACTAAACAACAAGATGCAATAGAAAAAGGGAATTTAGTCCATAATTTAATGGCTAAAATAAAGACTGAATCCGATGTAGATTTGGTTTTAAAAGATGCAGAACAATCTGGGTTGATATCGTCCGATCAGTTTGATGGACTTCAGGACAGTATTCTACAAATTATAGACCATCCAGAACTTCAATCTTATTTTTCGTCAGAGAATACCATCTATGCCGAACGGGATATTATTAAAAAGGACGGCACTATTTTGAGACCCGACCGACTAGTAATAACACCTAATAATAAGGTTATAATTATTGATTATAAAACAGGTACAGAGTTAGAGAAGCATAAACAGCAATTACAGTATTATCAAGATAGTATTGAAACCATGAATTTTGAGGTGATAACAAAAATACTAGTCTATATAAATGAAGATATTCAAATTACTTATGTTTAGTTTTTTACATAATTCGTAATAAAACATTATTTGGAAAGTTCTTTGTTATATTAGGTTGAGTGTGTTTTGAATTAAATAAAGCACATGATTTTTAATTCGAAAATATCTAAAGTTATGTGAGGAAGTCGAAGTTCTATATTATATAATCAAGTTGTGAAACATTTAAAGAAACCGAGGAAATACGATGAACCAAGAAGTAAATAATTATTTGAGTAACCTCAAAAAATGGAAAGAGGAATTGACAAAACTTCGAGAAATCATCCTCGATTTAGGACTCAATGAGGAATTTAAATGGATGCATCCTTGCTATACAGAAAACGGGAAAAATATTATTTTAATCCACGAATTTAAAGATTATTGTGCCATTCTGTTCCATAAAGGCGTTTTATTAAAAGACGTAGAAAATATCCTAATTCAACAAACAGAAAACATACAGTCAGCAAGACAAATACGTTTTACGGACTTACCAGAAATTTCAGAACTAGAACCGATTATTAAACAATATATTAGAGAAGCAATCGAAATAGAAAAATCTGGTCTGAAAATCCAAAAGAAAAAAACGACAGACTTTAAAATACCAGAAGAGTTGGAACAAAAATTTAAAGAAAACCCAAATTTTGAAAAAGCATTTAAGGATTTAACTGCTGGAAGACAAAGAGGTTATCTTCTTCATTTTTTTAAACCAAAACAATCGAAAACTAAAATATCCCGAATTGAAAAAAATACAGAACGAATTTTTGACGGATTTGGTCTAAACGATTGTACTTGTGGACTTTCAAAACGAAAGCCGAATTGTGATGGTTCTCACAAAGAATTAGAGAGTTCAAAATAGAAGCAATTTGATGAAAAATTATATTTGAAAAAATGAGCAAAGAAAGAATTACAGTTCAAACAAAAATTAAAGCACCAATAAGTAAAGTTTGGGAATTATACACACAACCAAATCATATAATAAATTGGAATTTTGCAAATGACGAATGGTGTTGCCCAAACGCAAAAAATGATTTGAAAAAAGGT
This sequence comes from Formosa sejongensis, assembly GCF_033447105.1. NCBI lineage: Bacteria > Pseudomonadati > Bacteroidota > Flavobacteriia > Flavobacteriales > Flavobacteriaceae > Formosa > Formosa sejongensis. The sequence continues at coordinate 102,839 of NZ_JAWQUN010000011.1, read as the reverse complement.
AGAGAATTCAATTTTCGAATGGAGGCAAAAGACGGAAGTATGGGTTTTGATTTTACAGGTAAATATGAAAACGTAGTTCAGAATGAATTAATTACTTACAAAATTATGGATGGACGAAATGTTGACGTTGAATTTTCAGAACGTAAAAATGAAGTACATCTAAAACAAATATTTGATGCGGAAGGAACGAATTCGGACGAACAACAAAAGAATGGCTGGCAAGCTATTTTAGATAATTTCAAGAAATATGCGGAAACAAAATAGTGAAAATCTAAACGCAGAAAAACGTTGCACACACAATGGTTATAAAACATAGCTATTACAGGTTTTACTAAAGTTTTTTGTGTATTTGCGAAGACCGCTAAGTTTTTAAATTCGGCTCGTGTATAATCCGAAACGATAACGTCTTTTAACACGCTATGTTTCATATACGGAGACGATGGCGAAATCACTATAATTATAGGTAATACTAAAGTCATATTTCACAAAAATTAATTAGAGATTTCCGTCCATTATTAGATGTATTCAAGTAGCCAAATATGTTAAAAGGTATTCGTAATGAGGTAATGTCAATTTTAACATTTCACTTGTTAAATTAACGGATTTTAAGAAATTTTGAAATCTAAATCATTCTATTTGTAAAACACAAAGTCCTTATATATAAACAGGAACACATTTTTAACATATTTGGTGCTAACAAATGAGGATAAAATATAGGTAAAAAGTAGATTATGAGATTGTTTACATTGCACTTTACTATGTGAATTAGCACCAAAATATGTTAAATTTTGAATTAAAAGAAAGGTGTTTAAGTCCTCGATTTTGTTTTTCTGTAGTCCTAAAAAATAAAGCAAGAATTAGCGTACAGCTTTCAGTAGCCCATAAGCAGCAGCACTTAGTCTAAGCGTTTAAGGTTTTTAAAAAGGTTGGAAAAACGGTAGGTGTTATATAAAACCTTTCTAAACTCTTGAACTTTCGTTAAAGTTGTTAATATTTTTTTATATTTGTCTTTGTTAATAATATTTAACAACTTACTTTTGTTTACAATTAACACTTAAAAATTAAACTTTTGAATATGAAAAATCTTAGCAGATTATTGTTCGCAATGTTGCTGGTATTTGGTTTTAGCAACACTTATGCGCAAGATGAAAACAACCCATGGGCTATTAGCTTTGGAGTAAACGCAGTAGACTTCTTTCCAAACGGAGAGGGAGCACCACTTAGTGAAGGATTCGGAGACGAATACTGGAACGTTGGTGATCACTGGAACATTTTGCCTTCTCTATCAACAATTACAGCAGCGCGTCACATTACAGGTGGCTTGTCTTTTGGAGTAACAGGATCAATTAATAAAATTGACCAATACGGTGATGAATCTGTACCAGATTGGTCTTACTATGGAATAGATGGTAATTTCAAGTACGGTTTCTTAAACTACAGTACCTTTAACCCATTCATTGGAATAGGTGCAGGTTACACTTGGGTAAACGAAATTGGTGCTGCAACAGGTAATGGTACTTTAGGTTTCAACGTTTGGTTTAGTGAAAACATTGGTCTTACAGTACAATCTACTTACAAACAAGCTTTCGAAGATTACTTAACTTCTCACTTCCAACATTCTGCTGGTCTTACTATCAAATTTGGTGGAAAAGATACTGATAAAGATGGAATTTACGACAATGACGATGCTTGTCCAGATGTATTTGGTTTAGCAATCTTTAACGGTTGTCCTGATACTGACGGTGATGGTATTCAAGATAGTCAAGATGCTTGTCCTAACGAAGCTGGTCCAGCTGAATTTGATGGTTGTCCTGATACTGACGGTGATGGTATTCCAGATCCAATCGATGCTTGTCCTTTAATCGCTGGTCCAATAGAATTTGATGGTTGTCCTGATACTGATGGTGATGGTATTCCAGATGTATTAGATGGTTGTCCAGAAATTCCTGGTCCTATTGAAAACAACGGATGTCCTTGGCCTGATGCTGACGGAGATGGTATCCCTGATAATATTGATGAATGTCCAGAAATTCCTGGTACTGTAGCTAACAATGGTTGTCCTGAACTTCCTGAAGCTGTTCAAAAATCATTAAATGCTTATGCTAAAACAATCTTATTTGATACTGGTAAATCTACTATCAAAACATATTCTGCTGAAGTATTAGAAAATATTCTTGGAATTATGAAAGAATATTCTAACGCTAAATTTAATGTAGAAGGTTTTACAGATAGTGTAGGTTCTGATGAATTAAACATGAAATTATCTGACGCTAGAGCTGCAGCAGTTAAAGCTTTCTTAGTAAAACATGGTGTAGATGCTTCTAGATTATTCCCTAAAGGATTTGGAGAAGCTAACCCTATCGATACTAACAAAACTAGAGCTGGTAGAGCTAACAACAGACGTGTAGAAATTAATTTAGTTAAGAATTAAGACTAAATTTATTTAAATATAATTATATAAAACGCCCCGTTTATTCGGGGCGTTTTTTATTTTTATACAATGACAACTTTTATAGAAGAGGTTATTAATAACCTACAAGAGAAAGGTCTCGACCTTTCCGAATTAAAATTTATTCTTCCTAGTAAACGTGCAGGTACATTCTTAAAGCATCAACTTTCAAGATCTACTAAACAAACCATGTTTGCTCCAGAAATATTAAGTATTGAAGATTTTGTTGAATCCATTTCTGGTTTAAAAACAGTTTCGAATACAGAGTTGCTTTTTCAATTTTATAGTACTTACCTTGCTCTTACTAAAGAGACTATTCCAGATTCGTTTGAAGTGTTTTCTAAATGGGCGCAAATTCTACTTCAGGATTTTAATGAAATCGATAGGTATCTAATACCACAGGATAAAATATTTAATTATCTAGGGGCAATTCAAGAACTAAAGCATTGGTCCTTACAAGCCGAACAAACCGATTTTGTTAAAAATTATTTGGCCTTTTGGAATAAACTACATCTTTACTATACCCATTTTACAGAACACTTATTGGAAAATTATTTGGGCTATCAAGGGTTGGTTTACAGACAAGCAAATGCGCATGTTGGAAGTTATGTAGAACAAAATAAAACACAACACGTTTTTTTGGGGTTTAATGCTTTAAACACAGCAGAAGAATCTATTATTCAACATATTTTGGAGCATACAAATGCTTTAGTTTATTGGGATATAGATAAAATATTTTATGAAAACCCTATTCACGATGCTGGATTGTTTACTAGGCAACATGCTAAAAATTGGAAGTATTTTAAAACGCAGCCTTTTAATTGGATTACTGAAAATTATAAAGATCAGAAAGTCGTTCATATTATTGGTGTTCCTAAGAATATCGGGCAGGCAAAATATATTGGTAACATTTTAAAAGATTTAGGTAAAACACAAGGTAAACTAGAAAAGACAGCGATAGTTTTAGGAAATGAAGAGCTTTTACTTCCCGTTTTAAACTCAATTCCAGAAGACGTAAAGACTTTAAATGTTACGATGGGGTTTCCTTTAAAATCTATTCCTTTAGCTTCGTTATTCGAGAGTCTTTTTAATTTACATAAAAACAACCCCAAATCATTTTATTATAAGGATATAGTTTCAATTTTGTCTCATCAATTTATTCGCCCTTTATTTATTTCAGAGAATAAAGATTATGCGACCATCTTAATAGAAACCATTCAGACTAATAACATTGTTTTTCTAACGTATCAGCATTTAGTTGAACTTTGCGAGCCTTTTAAAGATGTTTTAGAGTTGTTGTTTAGTTCTTGGAATAACAATGCAACCAAAGCTTTAAATCAATCTAAAATACTCATTTTTGCTTTAAAAGATTATTTAAACAAAAAGAAGGATGAACACATTTTAAGTTTGGAATACACGTATAGGTTTCATGAACTTTTTAATGAATTAGAACGCTTAAATAAAACGTATAGTTTTTTTCAATCCATAAGTGCATTGCATCAAGTTTATAAGGAGCTATTAAGCAGTGAAACACTAGATTTTCAGGGCGAACCTCTTCAAGGTTTACAAATTATGGGAATGCTAGAATCTCGTGTTTTAGATTTTGAAACTGTTATTATTTCTTCTGTGAATGAAGGTGTATTGCCTGCAGGGAAAAGTAATAATTCGTTTATTCCATTAGATGTGAAATTGGAGAATAATTTACCAACATTTAAAGAAAAAGATGCAGTTTACACCTATCACTTTTATCGTTTATTACAACGTGCTAAAAATGTGTATATTATTTATAATACAGAGGCAGATATATTAACAGGTGGAGAGAAAAGTAGATTTATAACGCAATTAGAGTTAGAAAAAATACATACTCTAAATCACATAATTGCCACACCAACGGTAGATTTAGTTGAACAGAAACTTAAAACAATTTCAAAATCGCCTTTAGTTCTAGAGCGTTTGAGGGAGATTGCTAAACATGGATTTTCACCTTCTTCGTTAACCAATTATATGAGAAATCCTATGGATTTCTATTTTCAAAAGGTATTGAAAATTCAAGAATACGACGAGGTAGAAGAAATAGTAGCCGCGAATACTTTAGGAACTGTTGTACATAATACACTCGAAGATTTCTACGAACCATTAGTTGGTGAGCAATTAACAGTTGAGCATATTACTAATATGAAATCTAAAATTTCGAGTACAGTTTTACATCATTTTGAAGAGACGTACAACAAAGGCGATATAAGTACAGGTAAGAATCTTATCAGTTTTGAAATTGCTAAACGTTATGTATCTAATTTTATAAATTTGGAACTGAAAGAAATTAAAGCCGGAAGAATTATTAAAATTTTGGCTATAGAAGCTAGTTCTAAGCAGGTGAAAATCTCTATTCCAGAATTGCCTTTTCCAGTTACTATTGGTGGAAAAGTAGATCGTGTAGATGAGTATGATGGCACCACTAGAATTATTGATTATAAAACAGGGAAAGTTGATCAGTCTCAAGTGGAAATTGTAGATTGGGATGAGCTCACCACAGATTATAATAAATATAGTAAACCCTTCCAAATTCTATGTTACGCCTTTATGATGCATTCCGACGGAAATTTAAAATTCCCACTGGAAGCGGGTATTATTTCATTCAAAAATTTAAATGCTGGCTTTTTAAAATTTACTAAAAAGGATAAATCTGGGTCTGGAGCGACTAAAATTACCTCTATCGATAAAGAAACTATTCAATTATTTGAAGAACAGCTTAAGGTTTTAATTTTAGATATTTTCAACACTGAAAACGACTTTGAAGAAAAGGAAATTACCCATTAATAGATTCGTATGATTCTTAGAAAATAGATGAAAAAAATATTTAAATTTTTATTAAAAATTCTGTTTTGGTTCGCTTTAAGTTCAATCTTTATGGTTGTGCTTTACAAATTTATTCCAGTTTTTATTACACCTTTAATGGTTATTCGTAGTTTCGAAACGACTGAAAATAGTATGCCAAAAGGTTGGAAACACGATTGGAAGTCTATAGATAAGATTTCTAATTCAATGCAAAAAGCAGTAATTTGTAGTGAAGACCAAAACTTTTTAAAACATAACGGTGTCGATTTTAAAGCTGTTGAAAAAGCGATCGAATACAACCAGAAAGGGAAACGTGTTCGAGGAGGAAGTACGATTAGTCAACAAACAGCTAAGAATGTGTTTTTATGGCCGGGGAGAAGTTGGTTGCGCAAAGGATTCGAAACTTATTTTACAGTTTTAATTGAATTGTGTTGGAGTAAAGAGCGCATTTTAGAAGTATATTTAAACAGTATAGAAATGGGTAATGGTATTTATGGCTGTGAAGCTGCAGCTCAGTTTTGGTTTAAAAAATCTGCATCTAATTTATCAGCTTACGAAGCGGCTGCAATCGCTTCAATTTTACCAAATCCAAGACATTATAAAGCAAATCCAGCTTCTGCATATATTCAGAAACGAAAAACATGGATTGTTAAACAAATGAAATTTTTTGGACCCTTACGATTTAAAACTAATGAAGAATAATTCTGAGATTAAACAGCAACTTTTAAAACTTTGCGAAGCCTTTATTGATAAAAGGTTGGCGAATGTAAAGCATAATATCGCTGAAGTTCAGGAGGCGTTAACATCTGAAACTAAAAGTTCGGCAGGAGATAAACACGAAACCGGACGTGCGATGTTGCAACTAGAACGTGAAAAATTCGGTACACAATTGTCTGAAGTTAATCAGGTAAAACAAGCTTTGTCTAAAATAAATGTATTAAAACAGTCTGAAACCATTTGTTTAGGAAGTGCTATTATTACAGATAAATCAAATTATTTTATTGCTATAAGTGCTGGAGAGATCGAATTTAATAATATAAAATATTTCGCTATTGCACCAAATACTCCTATTGGTCAGCTTTTATTGTCTAAAAAAGTAGGTGATAAGATTGTTTTTAGGAATCAAGATTTTGAAATTATTAAAGTAATCTAAATCAATTTCGACTTATCTTTAATAAAAAGATATTGAATAGCACGATCACATTTTTTGATATTATTATAGTTGGTGGTGGATTGGCGGGTTTATCTAGCGCAATTCACTTGTCCAAAGCGAACCTAAGCGTTTTAGTTCTAGAAAAAAACAGCTACCCTAAACACAAAGTTTGCGGAGAATATATTTCTAATGAAGTTTTACCCTACCTAGATTTTTTAGACATTGATGTGTTTAAATTAGGTGCTAAAAAAATTGATCAATTTCAATTATCTACAACTCGAGGTCAACTCATTTCAGTTAATTTACCATTAGGAGGGTTTGGAATTAGCCGATTTTGTTTAGATGCTGCTTTAGCAAATAAAGCACTAGACAATGGTGTTAAAATACTTCAGGAAGTTGTCGAGGATATTCAGTTTCATAAGGAAGAATTTTCTGTAGAAACAAAAGGCGGGAAAGTATATAAAGCTAAAATAGTTATTGGTGCATATGGTAAACGTGCAAATCTAGATATAAAACTTAATCGAAAATTCATTAAAACCAAGTCCCCATATTTAGCAGTGAAAACTCATGTAAAAGGTATTTTTCCAGACGATTTGGTGGCACTTCATAATTTTGAAGGTGGTTATTGTGGAGTTTCTAAAGTAGAGAATGACAACATTAACTTATGTTATATCACCAATTTTAATTCGTTTAAAAAATTTAAAAATATAGAAGATTTTCAAGAGAAAGTAGTCTTTAATAATAGTTTTTTAAAAACCATTTTCAATGAAACGATTCCAGTTTTTGAAGAACCGCTAACTATTAGCCAAATTTCATTTGAGGTTAAGAAACCTATCGAAAATCACATCCTGATGTGTGGTGATACAGCAGCATTGATTCATCCTTTATCTGGTAATGGGATGAGTATGGCAATTAGAAGTGCCCAAATAGCATCATTACTAATTATTAAATTTTTTAATTCTGAAATATCTCATAGGAATGCTTTAGAAAAGCAATATCTTAGAGAATGGAATGCAGCCTTTAAATCACGTTTAAAAACAGGGCGAATTGTTGCTAATTTGTTTAACAAACCTAAAATATCCGAAGTTTTGATGCAAATAATTAAGTGGTTCCCTAGTCTTTTACCTCATATAATAAAGCGGACTCACGGAAAATTGATGAAAGTAAAATGAGTTTTTTAGTTGACACAAAATATAGAAGCGAAGCGGAAGAAATCATGGACGATTTGGATTATAGTGGTCCAATACTACATGATGCATTAGATAAATTAGCTAAAATTAATCAATGGTTAGGAGGAAATGCTGTTACTATAAATGGACTCAAAAAAGCACTGATTAATTTCGATAAGGGTAAAACTATTACAATAATAGATTTAGGTTGCGGTGGTGGAGATATTTTGAGAGACGTATCTCGTTTTGGAAAACTAAATGGATATAATTTTCAATTAATAGGAATTGATGCAAATCCTAACACAGTAAAATATGCCCAGTCATTATCAAAAGAATTCAATAATATTCAATTTAAAACCATAGATATCTTTTCTGAAGATTTTAGGCTATTACAATACGATTTAGTTTTAACCACTCTGTTTCTTCATCATTTTAAAGACGAAGTACTTATTAAATTTTTAAAACCTGTTTTAGAAAAAGCAAAATTAGGAATAGTGGTTAATGATTTACATAGACATAAACTGGCCTACTATTTGTTCAAGTTATTGAGTATAACAATTAAGAATAAAACAATTGTTGAAGATGGTTTAACGTCTGTATTAAGAGGGTTTACAAGAGCAGAATTACAAGGTATATCGCAGCAATTAAATGCTAATTATTACCTAAAATGGAAATGGGCTTTTCGTTTTCAATGGATACTTAAAAGTTCCGCTTTTAAAGTTTAGAGGCAGTTTTTGAATTATAGCAAATTGTAAAAAATAGCATAGATTAATGTCGTCTTGGCGATAAGTATTTAGTAGCAAAATAATTTTAACTAAAGAGATACCTGTTTTTGGTAGGAAGTAGTATGAGCGTAAAAATAACAGCAGTAGCAAAACAGTTGCCTAAATTTACTAGAGAGACTAAAGATATTATTCCGTTCCTAAATATTTGGTTAGAAGGGCAAGAAGAGCGTTTTAAACGGAAAGTTATCAAACTTTTTGAAAATGCGGGAGTGGATAGACGTTATTCAATTATGGACGCAGAAGACGTGTTTTTAAAAACCACCTTTGAAGAAAAAAATGAGATATATTCTCGTGAAGTCATCAAATTAGCAGAGCAATCACTAATTAAAGCTCTTGATAAAGCAAAATTAAAACCCACAGATATCGATTATATTATAACGGTAAGTTGTACTGGGATCATGATTCCGTCTGTAGATGCTTATTTAATTAATAACTTGAAGATGAAACAGGATATCGTAAGACTTCCAGTAACAGAAATGGGTTGTGCTGCTGGTGTTTCAGGAATTATTTACGCAAAAAATTTTTTAAAAGCTAATCCAAATAAACGAGCTGTGGTAATTGCGGTAGAATCGCCAACAGCAACATTTCAATTAGATGATTTTTCTATGGTGAATATTGTTAGTGCTGCTATTTTTGGAGATGGTGCTTCAAGTGTGATTTTGTCATCATATGAAAATGAAGAAGGCCCAAAGATTATAGACGAAGCCATGTATCATTTTTATGATGCCGAAACGATGATGGGATTTAAATTGGTAAATACAGGGTTGCAAATGATTTTAGATAAAGCGGTTCCAGAGACTATTTCAGAGCATTTTCCTAAGATAGTACATCCGTTTTTAGAACGAAATAATTTGTCGATTGAAGATATAGATCATTTAATTTTTCATCCTGGAGGAAAGAAAATTGTACAAACAGTTGAAGAGCTGTTTGGTGCCCTTGGTAAGAATATCGATGATACTAAAGACGTCCTTAAACGTTATGGAAATATGAGTAGCGCAACTGTCCTTTACGTTTTAGAACGCTTTATGGATAAACAATTGCCCAAAGGCGATAGAGGTTTAATGTTGAGTTTTGGACCTGGTTTTTCTGCTCAACGTATATTGTTAGAATGGTAAAAGAATTTGAAAACAAAAACTATTGGGCACTCATCTTAGGGGGGTCTAGCGGATTAGGTTTAGCAACAGCAAAAAAGCTAGCTAAGCATGGTATGAATATTTGCATTATTCATAGAAACTCTAGAGCGCAAGAAGAAGAAATTACTAGTGATTTTAACAGTATAAAAGCGGAAGCGGTTCAGTTTAAATCTTATAATGTTGATGCTTTCAAGCTTGAAAAACGAGTACAAACTATTTCAGAATTAAAAGAAGTTTTAGGAGCATCTGGTAAAATAAGAACTCTTGTGCATAGTGTGGCTAAAGGAAACTTAAAACCAATGATTTCCGAAGAAAAACCAACACTTAAAACTGACGATTTTAATTTAACAATTAACGCTATGGCTATTAGTTTGTACGATTGGACTAAAGCGCTTTTTGAAGCCCAATTATTTGCTAGAGATACACGAATTATTAGTTTTACAAGTGAAGGAAATACTAAAGCATGGCGAAATTACGCAGCAGTTTCTGCAGCAAAAGTTACGCTAGAAGCAATAACAAGAAATATCGCTCTAGAATTTGCACCTTTTGGTATTAGAGCCAATTGTATCCAAGCAGGAGTGACAGACACAGCGTCATTAAGAATGATTCCTGGGAGTGATCAAATAAAAGCTCATAGTTTAAAAAGGAATCCATTCAATCGTTTAACACAACCTGAGGATGTTGCAAATGCGGTTTATCTTCTATCAAAAGATGAAGCGAGTTGGATAAATGGTTGTGTGATTCCAGTGGATGGAGGCGAACATATAAGTTAGTTATAGCGTTTTTAAAAGTTTTTAAAATTAAGCAATGACATCAAAACAAATCATATCATTATTGCCCTATCAAGAGCCCTTTCTATTCGTTGATGAATTAACTTTAATGTCTTCGGAAGGAATAACGGGACATTATACGTTCAAGAGTGAAGCGTATTTCTATAGAGGACATTTTAAAAATAATCCAATTACGCCAGGTGTAATTCTTACAGAATGTATGGCACAAATAGGACTTGTTTGTTTGGGGATTTATATGTTGAAAGATCAACTGTCAGAAAATAATTTACCGCAAATAGCATTGACCTCATGTCAAGTTGATTTTTTTCTACCTGTTTTACCTGGTGAGAAAGTAACAGTGGTTTCAGAAAAAGAAGTATTTCGTTTTAATAAATTAAAGTGTCATGTGAAGTTATTAAATTCAAAAGGCGAATTAGTTTGTCGTGGTAAAATTTCAGGAATGCTACATATTCCTACACATGTAGGAATCTTGTAACCCAAGAATAATTGGCCTATAAATATAAAGCACTTGTTTTGTAAGTGACTTAAAGATGAATAGAACGTTTAATTAAAAAAATTCCTATCTGGGAAGGAATAAAGGATGAATAGAGTCGTCATTACAGGGTTAGGAGTCGTTGCACCAAATGGTGTAGGACGCGATGCGTTTTTAAAAGCCATTAAAAATGGTGAATCCGGAATTACGTTCCATCAACAATTAGCAGATTTAAATTTCTCGTGTTGTATTGGAGGTATTCCGCAAATTTCTGAAGAAAAGAAATTAGAGTATCTCACACCTTTACAATTAAGAGGTTTTAATAGTTCTGGGATTTTATATGGCTGTATGGCTGGAATAGATGCATGGAAAGACGCAGGGTTTAAAGTAGAAGAAAATAGTAATTTAGATTTTGATAGCGGAACCATTTTTGGCACAGGAACTTCTGGTGTGGAGAAATTTAGAGAAGCCATTTATAAATTAGATGTAGGTGAAGTAAAGCGTTTAGGGAGTACAGTTGTGGTTCAAACTATGGCTAGCGGAATTAGTGCTTTTTTAGGAGGTATTTTAGGACTTGGTAATCAGGTAACAACAAATTCGTCGGCGTGTACAACTGGAACTGAAGGTGTTTTAATGGGCTACGAACGTATAAAAAACGGTTTAGCCAAACGGATGCTGGTAGGAAGTTGTAGTGATTCCGGCCCATACATTTGGGGAGGGTTCGACGCTATGCGAGTCATGACTTATAAACATAATGATACGCCAAAACAAGGATCAAGACCAATGAGTGAAAGTGCTTCAGGTTTTGTGCCTGGAGCAGGAGCAGGAGCTCTGGTTTTAGAGTCTTTAGATAGTGCTTTAGAAAGAAATGCTACAATTTATGCAGAGGTTTTAGGAGGTAATGTCAACTCCGGAGGACAACGTAATGGCGGCACAATGACTGCTCCAAATCCAGAAGCCGTGCAACGTTGTATTAAAGATGCAGTTATAAATGCTAATATTTCTGTAGAAGATATTGATATAATTAATGGGCATCTAACAGCAACTTCAAAAGATGGTTTAGAGATTGAAAACTGGACAAAAGCCTTGAATAGGAATGGAGATGATTTTCCATATATCAACTCATTAAAATCTATGGTTGGTCATTGTTTAGCTGCAGCAGGAAGTATTGAATCTGTGGCAACTGTATTGCAATTAAAAGACCAATTTGTATTTCCAAATACTAATTGTGAGGATGTACATCCTGAAATTTTGAAACTCATCTCAGAAAAAAAGATTGTAAAGAAATTATTAAGAACCGAATTAAACATTGCTGCAAAAGCTAGTTTTGGTTTTGGTGATGTGAACGGTTGTGTTATCTTTAAGAAGTACTAATCAGGAAATATTACTGATTTTTAAAATATGTAAGGTTTTAAAATAATTATATAGTAATATTTTTAAGACTAAGGTTTAATTAAAAAAGGCTCCCACTTGTATGGGAAATATTATGACAAAAGAAGAGTTAATTGCCAAACTAAAAACCATTGTTCAGCCTTATATACAAGACGAAGATGCGTTTAATAAATTATCTGAGCATACAAATTTTATAAATGATTTGAAGATAAATTCAGCAAATTTAGTAGATGTTATTTTAGATGTTGAAGATGAGTTTGATATTAGAATAGAGAACGACGACATGGAAAAAATGACATCCGTAAAAGCAGCCATGGACATTGTTGTAGAAAAACTAGCAGCCAAATGATAGGTAATGATATTGTCGATTTAAAACATACTGCTGTTGGTCGTAATTGGGAATGTCCGCGTTTTTTAGAGAAAGTCTTTACGGAAAAAGAGGAAGCACTTATTTTTTCTTCAGAAAATCGACATCAAACAGTTTGGTTACTTTGGAGTATGAAAGAGGCTGCTTACAAAATTTATGTTCAGGAATTTAAAAAGTGTTTTTTTAATCCTAAACGGTTAGCGTGTGAGCTTATTCATGAAAATAAAGGAATAGTGAAAATAGACGATATTGAGTATTTTACAGAGTCTACACTAACAGAAGATTATGTCTATACAATTGCTAAACAAAATACTATTCAAGAGGTGTATACATCTGTTTATAAAACTAAAAAAGAAGGATACAAAATTCAGAGTGATAAGTTGAAACAGCGATTTTTAAAATCAATCTCTAAACGTAAAGGCTTAACATTTCAAGCGTTAAAAGTTGAAAAAACAGCAATAGGAATTCCACACATTTTTTATGCTTCTAAACAACTATCAATTCCTTTTTCCTTAACACATTGCGGACGATTTTCGGGGTTTGCTTATTAGTGTATTCAGATTTGTTTTTAATTCTAAAAATAATTCAAATCTAAATTATTACAATTCTAAACGTTTTTTAGCCGTTTCAGTAAGTTTCAAATTCACGTCTTCGTTTATGTTTAATGATGAATTATTATAGAAAAATATAGATTTAAAGTTGAAATCAGCTTCAATAAGATAAATATTTGCTCTAAAGTAATTGTGTTTTATAGTCACTTTTAAATCTGATGTTTTAGAAACTTCTAATTCATGAGCATATACAAAAACGGTCTTCTTAGAAGTCGTTTTTAATTTTAATTCTGAAGCTTCAAACGTATTAAATTCGTCAAAAAAAGATGCGATTAATGGCTTTTCAGGATTCTTGTATAATTCTTTTGGAGTCTCGCTAGCTATAATTTTTCCATTATTTAAAACAATCATGTGGTCGGAATATGGTAAAACATCTTCGCGATCGTGAGTGGCTACCACACAGGTAATATTTTTCTCTTTTAAATATTTAAACAGATTACGGCGTAATGTTTGTTTCTGGAAATTATCTATATGGCTAAACGGTTCGTCTAATAAAATAATTTCTGGTTGTCTTGCAATCGCTCTAGCTAAAGCGACACGTTGTTTTTGTCCGCCACTTAATAACTTCACTTTTACATCTGTAAATTCAACTAAATCGACTAATGCAATCAATTCGGCAGTGCGTTGTTTTTTCTCTTCAGGAAAGAAGTTAGATAAAAATTTCCCAATGTTTTCTTCCACTGTAATAAAAGGCATCAAATCGAATTCTTGGGCAACATATTTCATAAAATCGTAACCAATCACCAAGTTGAATTTTGGACCTAGAAGAGGTTGGTCTTTCCAAAAAATTTCACCTTTTGGTAAATCGTAAGTGCCATAAAGCAGTTTTAAAAGCGTACTTTTTCCTGAGCCACTTTCTCCAATAATAGATAAATGCTGACCTTGTTCAACAGAAAATGAAATGTTGTGAAGGATGGTTTTTTTATCGTAACCAAATGAAATATTCTGGACTTGAAGCATAGGTTAATTTTATTTTGTAAAAATAGTATAAAAAAACAAAGAGTCATTTAATTGCAAATAAAGCATTTAAATGACTCCAAATATTTATTAAATGTGATCACCCTTTTTCTTTCTCCTGAGACGTTTTTGGCAATACATTAAATCCCATATTGTATAATGTAAACCCGAATATGTCTGCATATTGCTCTATGGTTTTACTGACAGGAGTTCCAGCGCCATGGCCAGCATCTGTTTCAATTCGAATTAAAATAGGGTTTCCGTTTTTTTGATTGTGTTGTAATTCAGCTGCAAATTTAAAACTATGTGCAGGAACTACACGGTCGTCATGATCTCCTGTTGTGATTAACGTTGCCGGATAATTAACGCCAGCTTTTACATTGTGCACTGGGGAATAGCCTTTTAAATATTCGAACATTTCTTTGCTGTCTTCGGCTGTTCCGTAATCGTAAGCCCAACCGGCACCGGCTGTAAAGGTATGGTAACGCAACATGTCTAAAACGCCAACTGCAGGCAATGCTACTTGCATTAAGTCTGGTCGCTGCGTCATGGTTGTTCCAACTAATAATCCGCCATTAGAGCCTCCTCTAATTGCTAAATATTTAGACGATGTATATTTGTTTTCTATTAAATATTCGGCTGCAGCTATAAAATCATCAAATACGTTTTGTTTTTGCATTTTAGTTCCAGCATCGTGCCATGATCTTCCATATTCGCCACCACCACGTAAATTCGGTACTGCATAAATACCACCTTCTTCCATCCAAACTGCATTTGCAATACTAAAAGCAGGTGTTAAGCTAATATTGAATCCGCCATAAGCGTATAAAATGGTAGGATTTTTACCGTTTAATTCTGTTCCTTTTTTATAAGAAATAATCATAGGCACTTTTGTCCCATCTTTAGAATCGAAAAATACTTGTTTACTTTCGTATTGGTCTGGATCGAAATCTACTTTTGGTTTGACATAAACTTTAGATTCTCCTGTACTTGGGGTAAATGCAAAACTTGTTGAAGGTGTTGTATAATTAGAGAATGAATAATATAACATTTCATTTTCTTTCTTGCCTGAAAATCCGCTAACGGTTCCAATACCTGGAAGCTCAATATCTCTAATAAACTCACCGTTGTAATCGTATTGTTTTACCAGAGAAACGGCATCAACCATATAATTAGCAAAGATAAAATTGCTTCCCGTTGAAGGTGATAATACGTTTTTTGTTTCAGAAATAAAATCAACCCAATGTTCTATAGTTGGACTAGAAGCATCTACAGTTACAATTTTTTTATTAGGTGCGTTTAAATTAGTAACGAAAAATAATTTACTACCAATATTGTCTAGTAAATATGTGTCACTATCTGTGTTATCTAAAATAGTAACAAATTTGCTGTTTGGTTTCGTTAAATCTTTAATGTATAATTTGTTTCCGGATGTTGATGTGCGGGGGTAAATAATTAAATAATGATCGTCTTCGGTAACATTTGCAGAGATATAACGGTGTTTCTCTTTAATATTTCCACCAAAAATAAGTTGGTCTTGGCTCTGTTTCGTTCCAAGCTTATGGTAGTACACTTTATGTTGATCTGTTTTAGCAGATAGCTCGCTACCTTCAGGTTTGTCGTAACTTGAATAGTAGAAGCCTTCATTACCTTTCCAAGACATACCGCTAAATTTAACATCGATTAAAGTGTCTTCAATAACGGATTTAGTTTCAGAATTAATAACCATTATTTTTCTCCAATCGCTACCACCTTCAGAAATAGAATAGGCCGCTATGCTCCCGTCTTTCGAAAAGGATAAACCATCTAGAGAGGTTGTGCCATCTCCGCTAAATGTATTTGGGTCAAGAAAAACCTCTTCTGCTTTATTTTCACCTTTAGTTCTGTAAACAACATTCTGATTTTGTAGTCCATTGTTTTTGTAAAAGTAATTGTAATCGCCTTCTTTGAATGGTGCTCCAATTTTTTCGTAGTTCCAAAGTGTGGTTAAACGGTCTTTAATTTCATTACGATATGGAATTTTTTCTAAATATTTGAACGTTATTTCGTTTTCGTCCTTAACCCAAGCCTCAGTTTCTGGACTTCTATCGTCCTCTAGCCAGCGGTAGGGATCTTTAACTTCTGTACCAAAATAGGTATCTATAGTATCTGTTGTTTTTGTAATTGGATAATTCACTATTTGATTATTATTTTTCTTTAGTTCCTGCTCGTTTTTACAGGAAATAATAAGGGTTAAAACAATTACGGAGGCCATTAATCTTTTCATAAGTCAGGTATTTGTAGGGGTTCAAAAATAACGAAAAAGCTCCTAAGCGGTTAGGCTTAGGAGCTTTTTTTAAGATATATTTAAAGGGTTTCCTTTAGATAATTTTATTTGCTATTAAATACTCTGCAATTTGAATCGTATTTGTTGCTGCACCTTTACGTAAGTTATCGGCAACAATCCACATATTTAAAGTGTTTTTTTGTGTGTCGTCTCTTCTAATTCGTCCTACAAAAACATCATCTTTTCCATGTGCATAAATTGGCATTGGATAGGTATTTGTGTCTGTATTGTCTTGAACAACAACCCCTGGAGTTTCGCTTAATAGTTTACGAACATCGGCCAATTCGAAATCATTTTCAAATTCTACGTTTACAGATTCAGAATGTCCACCAGCAGTAGGAATTCTTACTGCAGTTGCAGATACTGAAAAAGATGTATCGCTTAAGATTTTTTGAGGCTCTTTAGCTAATTTCATTTCTTCTTTGGTGTAACCGTTTTCTAAAAACACATCACAATGAGGTAATGCATTTCTTCCAATAGGATAAGGATAAGCCATTTCTCCTTCTATACCTGCAATTTCGTTTTCTAGTTGTTTTACAGCTTTTACACCTGTACCAGAAACCGATTGGTAAGTAGAAACCACTACACGTTTCATTTTGTATTTTTTATGAAGCGGAGCCAAAGCCATAACTAACTGAATAGTTGAACAGTTTGGGTTTGCAATAATTTTATCGTCTTTTGTTAATTCGTTTGCATTAATTTCTGGAACGATTAATTTTTTAGTAGGATCCATTCTCCAAGCTGAAGAATTATCGACTACTGTTGTGCCTGCTTCTGCAAATTTAGGAGCCCATTCTAAAGATGTGTCTCCACCTGCAGAAAATAAAGCTACATCTGGCTTCATGGCCACTGCATCTGCTAAACCTACCACTTTATAGTCCTTACCTTTATAAGAAATAATTTTACCTACCGAGCGCTCTGAAGCAACAGGAATTAATTCCGTTAACGGAAAATTACGTTCTGTAAGAACTTTAAGCATTACTTCGCCAACCATACCCGTGGCGCCAACTAGAGCTACTTTCATTATATAAATATTAGTTTAAGTGTGTCTTAATTATTTTCAACAAAACTAAGTATTATAAATTAAAAAAATAGCCTTAGTTAGCTTAAACCAAGGCTATTTAACAACAAATAACAAAATGTTAAATAATTAACAAATATTACTTCTTAAGTAAATCTCTTATTTCTGCTAAAAGTTCTTCTTGTGTTGGTCCTGCTGGTGGAGCAGGAGCAGCAGCTTCTTCTTTCTTTTTAGTGTTTTCATAGGCTTTTAATACCATGAAAATACAGAAACCAATAATCACGAAATCTATAATCATCTGGATAAAGTTTCCGTAATTAATAGCTACTGCCGGAACTTCAACGCCGGCAGCATTGGTTGTAGCGCCTTTAAGTACATACTTTAATTCTGTGAAATTAACGTCACCTAGCAGCATACCTATTGGTGGCATTAAAATATCTTTTGTAAACGATGTTACTATTTTACCAAATGCACCACCAACAATTACTGCCGTTGCAAGGTTTATAATATCTCCTTTTAAGAGAAAGGACTTGAAGTCTTTAAAAAATGCCATATAGTTTAGGATTGATTAATAAATGAATTACTAAGGTAAATAAAAAACAGCACAATAAGAGGTCGTTATCTTATAATGATACGTTTAATGCGCTGGGAAAGTCCTGTAAGTAACTCGTAAGAAATAGTATTTGCTGTGGCGGCAAATTCTTCGGCAGTAGGATAGTCACCAAAAACAATAACTTCGTCACCCTCCTGGCAGTCAATATGTGTAATATCAACCATAATCATATCCATGCAGGTGTTCCCAACTATAGGTGCTTTTTGTCCGTTTATAGCAACAAAACCTTTGCCGTTTCCGTATTCCCTTCCAATACCATCGGCATGACCAAGTGGTAAGGTTGCTGTTGTTAAAGGTGCATCGCAAATGTGCCCACGATTGTAGCCTACACTTTCCCCTTTAGGGATATGATGAATCTGTGAGATTACTGTTTTTAATGTTGTAATAGGTTTAAAATGAGTGTTTTCTTTTTCCGAATTTCCAAAACCATACATGCCAATTCCACTTCTTACCATGTCGAAATGCGCTTCAGGATAATTTAAAATCCCAGAGGTATTACACATGTGAAGCATGGGTTTATAGGGTAATTGTTTTAGAAATGAATCCGAAATGTTTTTAAAAGTTTCAATCTGATTTGTCGTGAAATCCTTCTCGTTTAAATCTTCACTGGCTCCCATATGCGAAAATAGTGACGTCACTTTTATAGCTTCAGTACGATCTAAAATAGAAAGTATTTCTGGAATATCGTTTTTAGAAAAACCTAAACGATTTAATCCCGTATTAAACTTTAAATGCACAGGATATTGATTTTGATTAAATTCTTCGGCCGTAGCCACAAATTCCTTTAACACTTTTAAACTATACAAGTTGGGTTCTAGGCAGTTTTCAATAAGTGTGTTAAAACTTACAGCTTGTGGGTGAAGCACCAAAATAGGTGTAGAAATTCCTGACGTTCTTAGTTGTTCGCCTTCGTAAGTATAGGCAACAGCAAAATAGTGGATGTTTAATGTTTCTAAATGTTTAGCAATATCTACTGCAGCATTTCCGTAAGCATACGACTTTACAACAGCCATAAATTTGGTAGATGGATGTATTCTAGATTTAAGGTAAGTAACATTATGTTCTAAAGCTTTTAAATCTATTTCTAAAAGAGTTTCCTGTGCTTTAAGCATCGGTGTTTTTAGGATTTAAATCGGTATGTTCTGTTCCGTTAACGCTCGTTTTATTCGCTTTGTCACTTCGCATAGCTTTATAATAAGCAGCGCGACTTAGGGGTTCGTAATTTTCGGTTTCACCAAGTAAAACTAAAGCGTCACTTTGCGCTTTTCTGTAACTAAATTGCGCCAAATTTCCAGTTCTGGTACATATAGCATGGACTTTGGTTACATAATCTGCAGTAGCCATTAAATTAGGCATTGGTCCAAATGGATTGCCTTTAAAATCCATGTCTAACCCAGCCACTATTACACGAATGCCTTTGTTTGCTAAATCGTTACACACACGAACAATTTCATCGTCGAAAAATTGGGCTTCGTCAATACCAACCACGTCGCAGCCATCTGCTAAAATAGGAATATTTGCAGCAGCAGGAACTGGTGTAGAACGGATTTCGTTTGCATCATGAGACACCACCATATCTTCGTTATAACGGATGTCTACCGAAGGTTTAAAAATTTCAACTTTCTGTTTGGCAAACTGGGCGCGTTTAAGTCTTCTGATTAATTCTTCGGTCTTACCAGAGAACATGGAACCGCAGATTACTTCAATCCAACCAAATTGTTCTTTATGATTTACTGTATTTTCGAGAAACATTTTGTAATTTTAACACTAAAATTATTCAAACTTTCGTTTGTTTATAAGCGGTGTAAATTTATTAAAAATTAAAAGGCGAAAATAGTTTAAATATAAAAGTTATGAAAAAGAAGTTGGAATCAGAATTAATTAATATTGCATTAAGAATTATTAGACTTGAAGGCAAAGATGATTTAGATGCATTACATGCAGAGACAGCTATTCTTTTTGAAAAACTTTCGGTCTTAAAATTTCTGCAAGAATCACCTCAAGGCGAAAAATTTACAATCGCTAACGATTCCTCTTTTTTCGATATGTTAGATAATGCATTTAACAATAAAATATCTGATAGTTTAGAAGTGGATAACGACGTATTCATTCGTGAAGACCAGCAGCAACCCGATGAGGATTCTGAAAATATTGCAGAACCTGTAATGGAAAAAATTAAAGATCTTGTCGCGCAAATGCCTCACGAAGCCAATGCTGTAGACGATTTACTTGAAGCGATTACGCCAGAGCAGCACTATCAAAAAAACGACTTTGAAGAAATTACTGCCGATTTTAAAGAAACACCAATCTTCGAGCCTGTAGTGAATTCTACTATAACCAATCCTAAAAGATCTTTAAATGATAAGTTGAAAGGTGGAGGTTTAAATATTGGTTTAAATGATAAAATTGCTTTTATAAAACAATTATTTGGTGGCAGTAGCGAAGATTACGAACGTGTTATTTCTCAGGTAAATACAAGTGGTGATTTTGAAGAAGCTAGAAATTTAATTCAAAATGTTGTAAAAACAGATTATAACAATTGGAAGGGTAAAGAAGTCTTCGAAGAACGTTTTATGCAAATAATAGAAGGTAAATTCAATTAATTTTTTTAAAATTTACACTTTCAAATCTTAATAATTTTACTTGTATTTAGCTTTAAAAGAAGCTTTAGAACATGCCGTTAATTTAAACACATGAGCAAACTTTACATCGTTCCTACGCCTATTGGTAACTTAGAAGATATGACTTTTAGAGCCATAAGAGTTTTAAAAGAAGCAGATTTAATACTAGCGGAAGACACGCGAACGTCTGGAAAACTACTAAAACATTTCGAAATTAGTACACATTCGCAATCACACCATATGCATAACGAGCATAAAACGGTTGAAGGCTTAATAAATAAATTAAAAGGAGGAACCGTAATTGCATTAATTAGCGATGCCGGAACTCCAGCTATTTCCGATCCTGGATTTTTACTTACCCGAGCATGTGTAGAACATGGTATAGAAGTAGATTGTTTGCCGGGAGCTACAGCTTTTGTGCCAGCTTTAGTAAATTCTGGATTGCCAAACGATAAGTTTGTTTTCGAAGGTTTTTTACCCGTAAAAAAAGGAAGACAAACTCGATTTTTAATTTTAGCAGAAGAAACTAGAACTATTATTTTTTACGAATCTCCACACAAGTTGATAAAAACACTAACTCATTTTTGTGAATTTTTTGGTGAAGATCGCCCTGTTTCAGTATCACGTGAATTAACGAAATTATACGAGGAAACGATTCGTGGAACAGCAAAAGAAGTTTTAGAGCATTATACTAATAAACCACCAAAAGGTGAAATTGTTATTGTAGTTGGTGGAAAAAATAAATAAAATACTCTTTATAAAATGACATTAGAAGCCTTTAAACAAAAGTTACAAAGTACACCTAAATCTATTGTGTTTTCTGATACTATGGATGTTATAGAGTCTAATTTCGAATTCACAAAAACAGCATTCACAAATGGTGACTTGAATAATAAATCAGGTGAAAATTCTGGCTCTTGCAAATTATTTTCATTCGCCAAACTTCAAGGGTTTACAAAAGATGAAACATTATCGTGTTTCGGTCAGTTTTATTATATAGATGTTCTAGAAGATCCAGAAGGAGCAGGACATCAAAACATCCGAAATTTTATAAAAACCGGTTTTGAAGGTTTGCAGTTTGAAGGCGAACCATTACAATTAAAATAATATTAAATGGATGCGTTACTAAGTCAAGTAAGACAGTGCACTATATGCGCCGACTATTTGCCTTTAGGGCCACATCCTATAGTTTCTGCACATCCCGAATCTAAAATTGTAATTATTGGTCAGGCACCAGGAATTAAAGTTCACAACTCTGGAATTGCTTGGAATGATGCAAGCGGTAAACGTTTACGGACTTGGCTAAACGTTAATGAAACTCAATTTTACGATACTAAAAATTTTGCCATTATCCCAATGGGGTTTTGTTATCCGGGGAAAGGAAAAAGTGGCGACTTGCCTCCACGTCCTGAATGTGCACCACAGTGGCACGATGCAATACTTAATAAAATAACAGATGTAAAGCTTATTATATTAATAGGGAATTATGCTCAGAAATATTATTTAAAAGATAAAGTTGGAAAGAATTTAACAGACACCGTTTCAGATTTCGAAAGCTATTTGCCAACGTACTTTCCTATGCCTCACCCATCGCCTAGAAATCGTTTTTGGCTGTCTAAAAACCAATGGTTTGAAACGTCAGTAGTTCCCGAATTACAAAAATGTGTACAAGAAATTCTTCAAGAATAAAATTGGGTTAATTTTTTTATACACTATGAATACTTCATATTGATATATCTTCTTTCAAGTTTTACATTTTTAAACAGTATTTTTGAAGTCATTCTTAATCAATAAAATATTCAGTTATGACACATCTTGTAACAACACAGTGGAAAAAAAATGTGCAATTCGAATCCGATAATCCTAGCGGTAAAACCGTATTGATAGATCTTGGAGAAGAGAATGGCGGAAAAGGCGATGGTTTACGTCCGAAGGCTTTAATGTTAACTGCTTTAGCAGGTTGTTCAGGTGTAGATATTACGCCAATGTTAGAAAAAATGAAAGTAGATATCGACGATTTAAAAATTGTAATCGAAGGTCATTTAACAGAGGAACATCCTAAATATTATAATCTTGTAACTGTAGACTATCATTTTTACGGTACAGATTTAAATGAAACAAAAATTAAAAGAGCTGTAGATTTATCTGTAGATAAATATTGTGGTGTTATGGAAATGTTTCGTCGTTTTGCAGATGTAAAAGTACGCTCTCATTATCATAATAAATAAAAAATAGTAGACCTATAAATAATGCGTTGGACCATAAAACCAAAACCAGAATCTCAAAAAGTTAAAGCGTTAAAAGAAGCTCTTCAAATTGATGAATTAACGGCATCATTATTATTACAACGTGGTATTGAAACGTTCGAGGAAGCTAAATCTTTTTTCAGGCCAGATCTTAGTGAGTTACACGATCCTTTTTTAATGAAAGATATGGATCGTGCAGTCGCACGCATCGAACGGGCTTTTGAAACTGGCGAAAATATTATGGTGTATGGCGATTACGATGTCGACGGTACTACTTCAGTAGCTTTAATGAGTTCCTATTTAAGAACACGCCAAGAGAATGTGGTCACATATATTCCAGATCGTTACGACGAAGGTTATGGTGTGTCTTTTAAAGGTATCGACTTTGCTCACGATAACGATTTTACGCTTATTGTCGCATTAGACTGTGGTATAAAAGCAATAGATAAGGTGGCCTATGCTAAAGAAAAAGGCATCGATTTTATTATTTGCGATCATCACAGACCGGGTTTAGAAATACCTGATGCAGCTGCCGTTTTAGATCCTAAACGAGACGATTGTAACTATCCGTATAAAGAATTATGTGGGTGTGGAGTTGGGTTTAAATTAATTCAGGCATTAGCATCCAAACAAGGTTTTACTATCGACGATTTAGGTGAATATCTAGATTTGGTAGCTACAGCCATTGGTGCAGATATTGTACCCATTACTGGCGAAAATAGGATCCTAGCCTATCATGGACTTCAAATTATAAACACACAACCGCGACCAGGAATTAAAGCCATTTTAAATCAGGTTGATAAAACGGAGTTTACCATTACCGATGTGGTGTTTATTGTTGCGCCTAGAATTAATGCTGCAGGACGTATGAAACACGGAACATACGCCGTGCAATTGCTTATCGAAATGGACGAAAAGCAAGCGGAAACGTATGCTGCCGAAATTGAGAGTTTTAATTTAGACCGTAGAGAAACCGATAAAGAAATTACAATTCAGGCTTTGGCTCAAATTGAAAAATATAATGAGCAAGACCGTTTAACGTCTGTAGTGTTTCAAGAAGACTGGCATAAAGGTGTGATTGGTATTGTGGCATCTAGATTGATTGAAACCTATTACAGACCAACCTTAGTGTTTACTAAGAGTGGCGATAAATTAGCAGCTTCGGCACGCTCTGTTGTGGGGTTTGATGTGTATAATGCTTTGGAAGCATGTAGTGAGTATATCGAACAATTTGGTGGACATAAATATGCAGCAGGATTAACTTTACTTCCTGAAAATTATGAGGCCTTTAAACAGGCTTTTGAAGATGTCGTGTCTAATACTATCGATCCGAAATTATTATCTCCAGAAATTAAAATTGAATCCAATATTTTATTAGAAAATATTACGCCTAAATTCTATCGTATTCTTAAACAATTTGCGCCTTTTGGCCCAGGAAATATGATGCCCGTTTTTATGACGGAAGATGTGGTAGATACTGGATATGGAAAATGTGTTGGGAAAGACCAAGATCATTTACGGATTACCGTGAAACAAGCTAATGTGAATCCTATTGTATGTATTGGTTTTGGATTAGGAAAAAAGATTGATTCAGTATCTTCTAAAGTCCCATTTAGTATTGTATATTCTATAGACGAAAACCGTTGGAATGGAGTAACAAGTTTACAGTTGAAGCTTAGAGATTTAAAATAAACATTATTTTTATTTAGATTAAATATAAATAATAACTATTTTCGTGGTTCAAAAGGTATTACTATGGACCAAGACATCAATAAAATCTACCATAATACATTCGGTGTTTCTTTTATTTGGAAGCAAGAAACTACTAGAAAACAGTCTCCTAAAATTCAAATTATTTTTCGTGATATGGGGTTCTATCTCACGTACCACGAAATCATTCAGTTTCAGAAACAAATTAGTTATGTTAAGTCTATAAATCCTTGTACATGCTGTAAAGACAAAGAACGTAATCGGTTTATGTTATTAAAAACACCTTGTAATCAAGTTGATTTAGCTATAAATGCTCTAGAATTAAGAGATATAGACGATTTAATTAACGGAACCTTGTTTCATTTAGAATTGGATGATTATGTGAATGAAATTTGTAAAAATTAAATGAGCATCAGAATTTTTTAAAACGGTCACTTTTGTACATTTGTTTCATTTTTTAAATTATTTATGAAACAAAAAGACCCTTACGCTGCCTTACGATACAAAGAATTCAATATATTTTTACTAGTACGCTTCGCTATGGTTTTTGCATGGTCTATGCAATTTATTGTAATAGAATGGGAAGTATATAGCATTACTAAAAACCCGTTGTCTCTTGGGATTATCGGACTTATGGAAGTGATTCCTGCAGTATCTATGGCTTTATTTGCAGGGCATATTGTAGACCAAAAGGAGAAAAAGAGTCTACTTATAAAATGTATTTTAGGATTTTCAGTCATTAGTTTCGGGTTATTTCTATTAACGTGGCCAAAGGTCGTAGGAGATCTTTCTCAAAACGTTGTACTGTATTCTATTTACTTCTTAGTGTTTCTTGGCGGATTCGTCCGTGCGTTTTTAGGCCCAACCATATTTTCATTACTGTCTTTAGTAGTTCCAAAAAAACTATATCCAAACGCGGCAACGTGGAGCAGTTCCGTTTGGCAAATGGGAGCTGTTTTGGGTCCGGCGCTAGCTGGGTTCTCCATTCATTTAATTGGTGTGCATTGGTCTATGTGCCTTATAGTAGGCTTCTCAATAACCGCTTTAATCGCGCTGACTCAAATTTCTACCAAACCGATTTTAAACCCGAAAATTGGAGAGCCTATAATGGAGAGTTTAAAAGAGGGAATTAAATTTGTGTTTAGTACTAAAGCTATTCTAGGAGCCATAACCTTAGATATGGTAGCCGTTTTATTTGGTGGAGCAGTTGCTCTTTTACCAATATTTGCCCAAGATATATTAAAAGTAGGACCACAAGGTTTTGGTGTATTAAGAGCAGCTCCAGCTGTAGGTGCCTTTATTACTATGCTAATTTCTGCTTATGTCCCCCTAAATAAAAATGCAGGGATGAAATTACTCATAGCCATATTCGGGTTTGGAGTTTCTATAATCGTCTTTGGTATATCTACTTGGTTTTGGGTATCTGTTGGAGCCTTATTTTTTAGTGGTGTTTTCGATGGTATTTCTATGGTTATTCGCCAGACCATTTTACAACTTAAAACACCAGATCATATGCGTGGACGTGTCGCTTCTGTAAATTCTATGTTTGTGGGGTCTTCTAACGAATTAGGCGCTTTCGAAAGTGGCTTAACAGCAAAATTTATGGGAACCGTTACTGCTGTTGTATTTGGTGGAAGCATGACGTTATTGATTGTGTTAACTACCGGAATTTTTTCTCCAACATTTAGAAAACTAGATTTAAGAAAAGATTTAGAGGAACATGAAAATGAAGATTAATTCTACTTCTTGTAGATACTGAAAGGTATTCTGAATGAGTTATACCTAAAAAATAAAATTTATCTAAAATTACGATTTAAAATTCTTTACCTTATACAAACCTAAGATAGGGTAAAAGTAATAGTTCTGAAACTGGAGTTTGGAATGTATATAAGAACTCTATAAACACGTAAAATAATTGATGCATTTTTACATTTATTAATAGTTATATATAAGAAATGTTAGACAAAATAGGAATAGCAAAACGTATTGCAAAAGAGATTAAAGATGGATATTATGTGAACTTAGGCATAGGTATTCCTACTTTAGTTGCAAATTATGTTCGGAACGACATAGAGGTAGAGTTTCAGAGTGAAAATGGTGTATTAGGCATGGGACCTTTTCCTTTTGAAGGCGATGAAGATGCCGATGTTATTAATGCTGGAAAACAAACCATAACCACATTACCGGGGGCCAGTTTCTTCGATTCTGCCACGAGTTTTGCAATGATTAGGGGGAAACATGTCGATTTAACTATTCTTGGCGCCATGGAAGTTTCAGAAAACGGTGACATTGCAAATTGGAAAATCCCAGGAAAAATGGTGAAAGGTATGGGAGGTGCTATGGATTTAGTTGCTAGTGCCGAAAATATTATCGTCGCAATGATGCACACAAATAAAGCAGGAGAATCTAAACTTTTGAAACGTTGCAGTTTGCCGCTTACAGGAGTAGGTTGTGTGAAAAAAATTGTTACAAATTTGGCCGTTTTGGAAGTGACTAAAGATGGATTTAAACTTTTAGAACGCGCTCCTGGTATTACTGTAGACGACATTATAAAAGCTACAGCCGGAAAATTAACTTTTGAAGGTGAAATACCAGAAATGAGTATCTAAAATATTGAAATTAAAAGCCTTACCTGTGTCTAAATGTTAAATTTATATGTATTTAATCGATTATATGTTACGTTTAAACGAATTATTGAAAATAAATGACATCTTTACAAAACCCAATACAACCATTAAATATAGATTCCCAAATCTACCAAAAACTAACTAATATGAATATAGCCTCAAATCTACCTGACGAACCTAACTACTCTGAAAGTAAAATTTACGTAGTGTTTAATAACACACGGTTATTCGTTAGAAATTTGTTGTATTTAATTAAAAAAGTATTTATGCTATAAGCCTTTAGGAATGGCTTGAATTAGTTTTTTTGTATAGCTGTGGTTTGGGTCGTTATAGACAATGTCTGCATCGTTTTTTTCTACAATCTCCCCTTTATTCATCACAATTAATTGATCCGACATATATTTTACTACCGCTAAATCGTGAGATATAAAAATGTAGGTAAATCCAAATTTTTCTTTCAATTCGTTTAAAAGGTTTAAAACTTGAGCCTGAACAGAAATATCTAAAGCCGAAACAGATTCATCACACACAATTAGTTTAGGTTGTAAAGCAATGGTTCTGGCAATTCCGATACGCTGACGCTGTCCGCCAGAAAATTCATGTGGATAGCGATTAAAATAATCTTCAGAAAGTCCAACACGATTTAAAATATCTAAAACTTTAGCTTTACGTTCTGCCTTGGTTTTGTATAATTTATGCACCGTCATTGGTTCTAAAATAGATTGTCCAATGGTTAACCTCGGATTTAAAGAGGCATATGGATCTTGAAAGATAATTTGAATATCTTTTCTAAGCACTCTCATCGCTTTTGTAGAGAGGTTTGTAATATCTGTCCCCTTATATAAAATTGTTCCTGCTGTCGCTTTATCTAGTTGAAGTATGGCATTTCCTAAAGTCGATTTTCCACAACCCGACTCACCTACCAAACCTAAAGTTTCACCTTCGTAAATTTTAAAACTCACACGATTTACCGCTTTAAATTTTTGTGGTTTTCCAAACCAACCTGACCTAGAAACATACTCTTTTTCAAGATTTATAACTTCTAATAACGGCATTTGATCATATAATTTTTCATGTGATTTTTTTCGGTCTTCACTAGTAATTATAGTTTCGCTAAATGTACTGTCTAAATAATCTTGAATTGTAGGTAATGTTTTTAATCGTACTTCTAAAGATGGTCTAGAATTGATTAAAGCTTTCGTGTAAATATGTTGTGGATTGTTAAAAATAGATTCAGCAGACCCTTGTTCTACAATATCACCTTTGTACATCACTAAAACACGATGTGCGATTTCAGAAATCAAAGCCAAATCGTGAGTAATAAAAATAATACTCATCTGTGTTTTGGCTTGCAATTCTTTTAATAACACAATAATTTCTTTCTGAACCGTAACATCTAAAGCTGTTGTGGGTTCGTCTGCAATTAATATATCGGGTTCGCATGCAATCGCCATAGCAATCATTACCCGCTGTTTTTGTCCGCCAGAAATTTCATGCGGATAGGATTTAAATACACGTTCAGGTTCTGGTAATTTCACTTGCTCTAACAGTTCTAGAACACGTTGTTTAACTTCAGATTTTGATAGATTTGTATGCTGAATTAATATTTCTTCCACTTGTGTGCCACAGCGCATAGACGGATTTAAAGAACTCATGGGTTCTTGGAAAATCATCGCAATTTTGTTGCCTCGAATATTTTGAAATGCTTTTTGATTGATTTGAGTTAAATCGGAATTTTCAAAAAGAATGCTTCCTGTCGTTTTTGAAATACCTTTGGGTAATAATCCTAAAATGGCTAATGAAGAGACTGATTTTCCGGAACCAGATTCCCCTACAATTCCTAATATTTCATTCGGATTTAAATGATAAGAAATATTGTGTATAACTTCGTTCCCGTTAAAGGAAATCGCGAGGTTATTTAAGGTTAAAATAGGTGCGTATTTCATGGTGAATGATATGTATTCTCGATTCGGGTCGAACTGACTTTTCCTTAAGATGGTTTAAAACGGATGAATTAATTATCTTCTATTTATTTTCATTGTAAGGTCGAGCGGAGTCGAGACCTATTCTATTTTAAATATGAATAATTTCGTCGTCGGTTAAAATAGTTTCACCTCGAAGACGTAAGAAAATCTGAGCAACTGCAATCGTGTCTTTTTCACAATATACAATAATGCGATCTACTTCGTTTTCTTCGTAATATACACGATAGACTTCACTGCCATCAATATCGTCTTTTGGTGATGGAATGCCTAAAACATTAGTCAGTAATTTTAAAGACGTATAGGTTTTATAATCACCGAATTTCCATAATTCTAAAGTGTCTAAATGTGGTACTTCCCAGGGTTTTTTACCGAATAAATTAAGTTTTGAAGGTAATACTATGTTATGAATAATCATACGGCGTGCAATGTATGGAAAGTCAAATTCCTTACCATTATGGGCACATAGTAATTGTCTAGGATGGCTGTAATGTGATTCTAAAAGGTTTTTAAAGTCTTTTAAAATAGTAATCTCATCGCCGTAAAAGGAAGTTGTTCTAAACTGACGATTTTCACCGGTTAACTTGAAATACCCAACCGAGATGCAAACAATTTTACCGAATTCAGCCCAAATACCAGCGCGATCGTAAAACTCTTCTGCAGAGAGTTCGTTTCTTTGGTATTTAGATTTCAAACTCCAAAGCTCTTTTTTGATATCCGTTAATTCTGAAAAATGCTGAGTTTCTGGAACCGTTTCAATATCCAAAAACAAAATATCTTCAAGATTGAGTTTGCTTATCATCTGGTTTAAATTTTAGGAATTTAAAATTAAATGGTTTACATTTTATTGTTCTGACTTGTCTTGGTCTAACATATTATATCCTTCTTCAATATACGAAAAAATGTCTTTCGAAAAGAGTTCTCCCTCTCCTTTAGGTCCTTTTGTATGACCTAAACGCACGATAATAACATTGTCTTCTGGTTCTACAATAACGTATTGACCCAAATGTCCACGCATCATAAAAAAGTGTTTATCTCCAATAGTTTTTAACCACCAGCCGTATCCATATTCAGGGCTGTCTTCAAAACGAGGTGTAATAGATTTTTGTATAAAAGCAGAGTCTAAAAGTTGTTCGCCATTCCATTTTCCATAGTCTTTGTATAGCTTTCCAAAGCGTGCAAAATCACGTGCATTACTGGCGATGCAGCAATAAGCTTTTTCTAAACCATGCTGCTCGCTATCTATTTGCCAAAGCGCATCACTTTCGAATCCCATAGGTTTCCAAAATTCCTCACTTAAATAGCCAGACATATTTTGTCCTGTTGCTTTTTTAATTACCATGCCCAGTAGCTGTGTGTTTCCGCTTAGGTATTTATAAGTTTTACCAGGAGCTTCAATACCTTTCATATTTAAAATAACAGGCGCTAAATCTTCATCGAAATAGGCACGAGTTGTTACTGAAAATGGAGAATAATACGATTCGTCCCAATCTAACCCTGAAGCCATAGACGATAAATCTCCAACCGTTAAATTTGCTGATAATCCTTTTTTAAACTCCGGATAAAAATCACTTACTTTTTGATCTAAACTTCTAATCTTTCCTTCCATAACCGCTTTTCCTAGCATGGCAGAAATTATGCTTTTGGACATAGAAAACGAATTGGTTTTAGATGTTTGTCCGAAACCGTCGTAATATTTCTCGAACCAAATGCTATCGTTTTTAATAATTAGATACGCAATCGTACCGTTCTCAATATTAGTGTGTTCTAAACTATCTGTAATGGTTGCTTTATTATAGTCTTTGTGAATGTTCCAAGGCTGAGGTGAGCTTTTTTCTATAACACGATTATCGAATTCTGTATAATCTTCTAGAAATGCTGTTTTATGTCCGGTGCCGTAAGTAACACGAACAGCTTTTAATATATAATCGTAATCGAAAATGTATAGTAGAAGTATAAGTAAACCGCATAGCATAACGATAAACTTTAGAAGTTTAGATAAGAATTTCATGATGAAAATTTAGATGGACTAAATATAATAATTTAAAATAAGGTTTGCTGTGTAACAGGGCTTTCGTGGTTTAATAACCATTGTTTGCGGTGTAAACCGCCAGCGTATCCTGTAAGACTGCCATCGGTTCCAATAACTCGGTGGCACGGTACAACAATCCAAAGTGGATTTTTACCATTGGCATTGGCCACTGCTCGAATCGCTTTTACATCGCCTAATTGTTTGGAAAGCTCTAAATATGAAACCGTTTTTCCGGAAGGGATTTCTGTTAAAGCCTGCCATACTTTCTTTTGAAATTCAGTGCCTTTTGGGTTTTGATTAATGCTGAATGATTCGCGAGTGCCTTCAAAATATTCTTGTAATTGAATCACACAATTTTGAAGTGATTCAGGAATATCTTCCGAAGGCGTTTCTTCAGAATTTAAAACTTTTATTGAAGAAATTCCATGGGTGTCACCTTCAATTTGGGTAAAGCCTAAAGGTGATTTTATTATGCAGGAATCCATTAGTTTTCTTCTGGGCTTTCGTTAATTAAACCCAACCGTTTAGCACGAACTTCCCAACTTTTTCTTGCTAATGCTTGTAGATTGGCCACGTGGTCGCTTTCGTCCATAATTTCAAGGCCTAAAAGGGTTTCAATAACATCTTCCATAGTTACAATTCCACTTACAGAACCGTATTCGTCAACCACTAAAGCCATATGGTTTTTGCTTTCTACAAGTTGTTCAAAAAGGGTAGGAATAGCAATGTTTCTTTCAATAATTATAATATTACGCTTTAAATCTTTTAGCGTTTTTGTGCCATTACCAAGCGCCATTTCTTTAAAGATTTCATCTTTTAAAACTAAGCCTGTAATATTATCTGCGCTATCTGTATACACAGGAATCCTAGAAAAACGAATATTAGAATTTTCTTTAAAAAAATCTTGAACTGTAGCTGCTTCGTTAGCCGTGTTTATCACCGTTCTAGGCGTCA
Source organism: Formosa sejongensis (assembly GCF_033447105.1). NCBI lineage: Bacteria > Pseudomonadati > Bacteroidota > Flavobacteriia > Flavobacteriales > Flavobacteriaceae > Formosa > Formosa sejongensis. Next base: position 70,593 of record NZ_JAWQUN010000011.1, on the reverse strand, counting down.
TAATATCTTTAGCAAGAATGTCTTTAAAGATTAGTAAATTTTTAAGGATTTTACTTTCCGATTCTAGAAAAACTCCATCTTGGGTTGCCATATCTGCCATGGCGTGAAAATCTTCACGACTTAAAACACTACCATGACCTTTACCGCCAATAAGCTTTGTAGTAAGCTGAAGTAGCCATAAAATCCCGGTCCATTTCAATGGAAATATTAAAACGAGAAGCGCTTTAGATGTGAAATTAGCAAGTCCTTGCCAGTATTTTGCACCAATAGTTTTAGGAATAATTTCTGAAACCACTAATATTAAAAGCGTCATGATTGCAGACACTATTCCTACAGTATTAACACCGAAAACTTCGAATTTATAAGGTAAGCTTTCAGCTTGAATACCAACCATCATCGCACCTAAAGTATGTGCAATGGTGTTTAATGTTAAGATGGCAATTAAAGGTTTATCAACATCTTTTTTTAGTGTTTCTAGAGTTGTAGCATACTCTTTACCTTCATTTTTCTTAACGTTGATAAACGTGGGTGTTACACTCAAAAACACAGCTTCGAGTATGGAACATAAAAATGAAAAAAATATTGAAACTGTTGCCCATAATAAAAGTGCGCCCATATAGATTTATTTGATTTTTAGCTAAGTTACGAAATCAATTTTACAACATCTTTAGCAAAATAGCTAGCAATAATATCTGCACCTGCTCTTTTTATAGCTGTAACTTGTTCCATCATCACTGCATCATGGTCTAACCAGCCGCGTTCTGATGCTGCTTTTAGCATCGCATATTCTCCTGAAACTTGGTAAACAGCGATAGGTACATTGACTTTGTTTTTAAGGTCGCGAACAATATCTAAATAACATAAACCTGGTTTTACCATAACAATATCTGCACCTTCTTCAATATCCATTTCGGTTTCACGAAGGGCTTCAAAACGATTAGCATAATCCATTTGATATGTTTTTTTGTCTTTTGGAATATCCACTAGATCTACAGGAGCAGAATCTAAAGCATCTCTAAACGGGCCATAAAATGCAGAGGCATATTTGGCACTGTAAGCCATAATTCCAGTATTAATAAAACCTTCGTCTTCTAATAATTCTCGCATTTCAATAATACGTCCGTCCATCATATCGCTTGGAGCAACAAAATCGGCGCCAGCTCGTGCATGACTTAAAGCCATTTCAGCTAAAATTTCAGAAGATTCATCATTTAAAATCAATCCGTTTTCAACTACACCATCATGTCCATAAATCGAATAAGGGTCTAGGGCAACATCTGTCATGACCAACATATCTGGGCATGCATTTTTAACCGTTTTAATGGCACGTTGCATAAGTCCTTTTGGGTTTGTAGCTTCTTTACCTTGATTGTCTTTTAGCTTGTCATCAACTTTAACAAAAAGTAAAACAGATTTCAAACCTAATGCCCAAAGTTCCTTAACTTCTTTTTCAAGTAAATCTAAACTAAATCTAAAGTAGTTCGGCATAGACGGAATTTCATCCTTAACACCTTTGCCTTCAACCACAAAAAGCGGTACTAAAAAATCGTTAGGTGAGATTATGGTTTCGCGAACTAAAGAACGAATGGACTCATTGGTTCTTAAACGTCTGTTTCTTTTTATAGGATACATAATAATGGACTAAAATAAGATTAATATTGATTACTTTTAATGCGTACAAAGTTACCAATTATAACCCATTTTATATTGCTAGAAAGCCTAAGACTTTTAGAATTTATTTACCCATGGCGGAGCTATCAGGCCGAACTTTTAAAACATTTTAATAGTCATATTTCAGACCGTCATTTTCATGTTATTGCACCCCCAGGATCTGGAAAAACTATTTTGGGTTTAGAAATAGTTCGTAAACTTGGGAAAAAAACATTGGTTCTTGCTCCAACACTTACTATTAGAAATCAATGGGAAGACAGGTTACAAACTTTCTTTTCTGAAAAACAAACGTTTAATGCGTGTTCTTTAGATTTGAAAAATCCTAGCGATATTACATTTTCTACTTACCAATCGCTTCATGCATTTTATAAGACTTTTGAAGATAAAGCAGACTATTATAAATTCTTTAAAAAACACCAGATTGAAACGGTTGTTTTAGACGAGGCACATCATTTAAAAAATGCATGGTGGACGTGCTTAATGGATTTAAAAAAGAATTCAGAATTTTATATTGTTGCGCTTACAGCGACACCGCCTTACGATAGCAGTAGAACAGAAGTTTCTAAATATTTTGCGCTTTGTGGCGAAATCGATGACGAGATTGCTGTGCCTGATTTGGTGCGTGAAAGAGATTTATGTCCGCATCAAGATTTTGTGTATTTCTCTAAACCAGAAGATTTAGAAATTAATTTTATAGTTGAATACCGTAGAGCTATTGCCGATTTTAAAGATGAAATAGTACAGGATGAGCAATTTATTGCATTCTTAAAAGCACATCGTTTTTACATAAGTCCGAAAGCGCATTTGGATGAACTTTATGCAAGTACAGCATATTTTTCGGCCATTCTAATTTTTTTAAATGCCTGTGGATTTAAAATTGATCATAAGAAATTAGAAATTTTAGGCTTCCATACGCGTGAAACAATTCAGTTTCCTGCTCTCGATTTAAAGTGGTTGGGTATTTTATTTCAGCATCTATTAGTGTCGGATAGAAAACACCTTGTTGCTCATGAAGATTACGTGTTAAAACTAGAAAAACAATTAAGACGACTTCATGTTTTTGAACGTAATTCTGTTGATTTTGTAGGGGAAGAATTGTTGTATAAATCGTTAACGAATAGTCCGAGTAAACTTAAAAGTATTGTCAGTATTATTAGGGCAGAACGCGAAAGTTTAGATACAGATTTAAGATGTGTAATTCTTACGGATTATATTAGAAAAGAATTTTTAAATAGTACTAACGAGACTATTGCAGATATTAATAAAATTGGTGTTATACCTATTTTTCAATACGTAAGATATTATTGTGAATATCCAGAAGCATTAGCAGTACTTTCAGGTAGTATTGTTATTATTCATAGATCTATTTTAAATGCTTTTGAAACGATTGAATCTCTGGATCATTTTACGTTTTCGCCATTAGATATAGATGCATCATTTTTGTTAATTAACCCAAAAGGAAAATCAGAACAGTCTATTGTCCGGATTATGACACAGCTTTTTGAAACGGGACATATTAAAGTTTTGGTGGGTACAAAATCCTTGTTGGGTGAAGGTTGGGATGCGCCTTCCATTAACAGTTTAATTTTGGCATCTTTTATTGGTTCGTTTGTGTCTTCTAATCAAATGCGAGGAAGAGCAATTCGTAAAGATGCGAATACGTCTAATAAAACAGGAAACATCTGGCATTTGGCTTGTGTAGATCCAACGGTATTAGATGGCGGAAAAGAAGTCGATACTTTAAAACGACGGTTTGAAGCTTTTGTGGGCGTGAATAATAGTAGTATTCCTTTTATTTCTAATGGTTTTGATCGCTTGAATATTCGCGATGAAATTTCTGCAGTTGCTATTGATACGTTAAATGAAGCGACTTTAAAACATGCGAAAAATCGTGTTTTAATTACCGAAAAATGGAATGCTGCTATTGGAAAAGGAACTAAATTAACTAAAGAAGTTAAAGTCCTACATTCAGGAGAACGCCCTTTTAAAAGACAAAAACAAATTTATTATTTGGATGTGTTACGGTTTTTTGTAACCGATCTGTTTTTTGCCATCCTGCTTTTTTATGTTGAATTTATAATAAAAAGTTTCAATATTATTTTACAACGCGGCGTTTACGCTTTTGTTTATGCTTTTTTAGGGGCCTTTGTTTTTAGGTTTGCTTATCAGTTTTACAAAGCTTTAAAAGTGTATATACGCTACGGTTATTTATATAAAAAAATTGGTAAAATGGGAATCGCCATTTTAGATACCTTAGATGAGCTGGGGTATATCACATCACATAGAAATGACATACGTGTAAACTCGTTTTTACATGGTAAAGGCGATGTTGTTTGTTATTTGGTTGGTGGCAATGCACATGAGAACGCAATGTTTGCTAAAGCCTTGAGTGACCTTTTAGAACCTATTGAATCTCCAAGGTATTTAATTATAAAAACAAGCCTATTTAGAAGCCGTTTTGATGTAGAAAATTTTTATCCCGTCCCTGAATTGTTTGGAGATAAAAAGAAGCATGCCTTAATATTTCAAAAACATTGGAAGTCGTCTTTAGGAAAATCAAAATTGATATTTACAAGAAGTGTAGAGGGGCGAAAATTGCTCCTAAAAGCACGATTGTTCCATGTGTATAATGCCTTTAAAAAAATGACAAAGGACGTTGTTGTTTGGAAGTAATAGATAAATGATTTTAATATCTATAAAATCTTTGCTTTAAATCCAATCTACGGGGTTTTCTAAAACGTGTATTAATTTTTCTTCAGCGCTCCCTGCTTCAGGAATATGGTTGTAAACCCATTGCACGTGTGGCGGTAAACTCATTAAAATGCTTTCTATTCGTCCGTTTGTTTTCAATCCGAATAGCGTGCCTTTATCGTGAACCAGGTTAAATTCGACATAACGACCACGACGGATTTCTTGCCAATTTTTTTGTGCTTCGGTAAAGTTTAAGTTTTTTCTTCTTTCAACAATAGGAACATAACTTTCTAGGAAACTATTGCCGACTTCGGTAGTGAAATCGTACCAGTTTTCCATGGTCATGCCTTCTTTAGCTTTACAGTAATCAAAAAATAAACCGCCTATACCACGGGCTTCATTTCTGTGTGTATTCCAGAAGTAGGTATCACATTTTTCTTTATAGGTCTTATAAAAGTCATCATTATGTTTATCGCAAGCTGTTTTGCAAATCGTATGAAAATGAATGGCATCGTCTTCAAATAAATAGTAAGGCGTTAAATCTTGTCCGCCACCAAACCATTGATCTACAATCTCGCCCTTTTGATTATACATTTCAAAATAGCGCCAATTGGCATGAACAGTTGGTACCATCGGGTTTTTAGGATGTAATACCAGGCTTAATCCGCAGGCAAAGAAATTAGCATCTTTAACTCCAAAATACTGTTGCATACTTTCAGGAAGTTCTCCATGTACTCCAGAAATATTTACCCCACCTTTTTCGAAAACGTCTCCATTTTCAATAACACGTGTACGACCACCACCGCCTTCGGGACGTTCCCAAATATCTTCTTGAAATTTAGCAGTCCCATCTACCGTTTCTAAAGCCGATGTGATGGTGTCTTGTAATTGTAAAATGTACTTGTAAAATTTATCCTTCATGTTGTAATTCATAGAGTTCCATGTCTTGGGTTGGCGCATTTGGCGGTGCGTATTCGTTTTTCAACGTTTTTGTCCAAATAAATCCTGCATTTGTAGCAACTTTAATACTTGCAATATTCGTTTTATGAGATATAATATGAAGCGTTTTTAAATGTAAAGACGTAAATGCATATTGAGAAAATTTAGTAATTGCCGAAGACATGATACCTTTGTTTTCTTTTTGTTCATCAATGCAATACGCAAATTCACCTGTACTTTTCTGCCAATCTATATCTTTTAGTATAATAAGTGCAAAGATAACATTTGTTGTCACGTCCTTTAGAGTAAACGTATATTCGTGCTTATGTTCTTGTTTTTGTTGCTGCGCCAGTATGTATTCTTCAGAGCCTTCAACTTTTAAATTTTTCGCAAGTGTATAAGGTAAATATGGGATAAATCGTTTTACATTCGCCATCATAAACTTATGAAGCTGGGTAGCGTCAGATACTTCTAGATTGGAAATGTAAAACGATTTGTTATCCATTACTTGTATTCTTTAACCGCATCTATAAAAGCTTTGGCATTATCTAACGGGATGTTAGGTAAAATACCATGACCTAGATTTACGATGTATCTGTCTTTACCAAATTCGTTAATCATTTGGTGTACCATTTTTTTAATTTCTGAAGGAGGTGAAAGCAATCTTGAAGGGTCGAAATTTCCTTGAAGCGTAATCTTTCCTCCAGATAAATAACGTGCGTTCTGTGGAGAACATGTCCAATCTATTCCTAATGCAGCTGCGTTACTTTTAGCCATATCTCCAAGAGCGAACCAACACCCTTTTCCGAAAGCAATAACAGGCGCATCATCTTTTAAGGCTTCAATAATTTGATCGATATATTGCCAAGAGAATTCTTTGTAATCTGTTGGTGCTAACATGCCTCCCCAAGAATCGAAAATTTGAACGGCATCTACACCAGCAATTACTTTAGCTTTTAAATAGGCTATTGTAGTATCTGTGATTTTTTGAAGTAATTGGTGTGCTGCAATAGGATTTGTAAAACAAAATTCTTTGGCTTTATCAAAATTCTTACTGCCTTGTCCTTGTACTACGTAACATAAGATGGTCCATGGAGAACCCGCGAAACCAATTAAAGGAATATCGTTATTAAGTAATTCTTTGGTGGCTTTAATCGCTTGCATAACGTAATCTAATTCCACATTAACATCGGGAACAATTACATTGTCTACACCTTTTTGGTCGCGCACTGGATTTGGTAAATATGGGCCAAAATTAGGCTTCATTTCTACCTCAATATTCATGGCTTGAGGAATAACTAAAATATCGCTAAATAAAATAGCTGCATCCATACCGAAACGACGGATAGGTTGTACTGTAATTTCACTCGCTAATTCTGGAGTGCGACAACGTGTAAAGAAATCGTATTTTTCTCGGATTGCGATAAATTCTGGAAGATAACGTCCAGCTTGGCGCATCATCCAAACAGGAGGACGTTCTACAGTTTCTCCTTTTAAAGCTCTTAAGTATAAATCGTTTTTAATCATGATTTTTTTGAGTGTTTAACTACAGATTGTAGTAAGTTTTCTATAGTAGGACTTGATGGTATAACTATGTTTTTAGTGTATTCTTGTACTGCAGTAGCTGTTGTTTTGCCTATGCAGAAAATAATTTCGTTATTAATACTGTTTTCGGCAAGATAGCTTGAAACACCACTTGGACTGTAAAATAAAAGGGCATCAAATTCGCCATTAATTTTTTTAGGAGCCGGTTGTGTGTTATAAACTATAATTTCTTTTAATCCGATATTGTTCTTTCGTAAAGCATCTGGCAAAGCATCTTGTCTTAAATTTCCGCAGAAAAAAGTGAACGCTTCATTTTTATGATATTTAACAATATAATTTGCTAAATCTGAAGCATAAAATTTCATCTTAGAGACATTTTGCCCATTGTCTTCTAAAAAAGCCACAGTTTTTTCACCAACACAAAAGCAGTTTCTTATTACGACTTTATTATCGATAACCGCTTTCGCAGCATTCTGACTTGTAATAATAGCATTTTCAATTATTATTTCAGAATCGAAAACAACAGACTCTATGGTTATGGCGTTGTATTCCGTAACCTGAATATTTGCTTTATTAAGTAACGCCTTATGTTCTTTATAAAGCGTTCGGGTAGATAGGATAGATTTTAGAGGCATTATTGATTTTTGTGGCAAATTTTAGAAATATCATCATTTAATCCGAAGACAACTAAAATATCGTTTTCTTGAATTATTGTATCGGCACTAGGTATACCTATAACTTCTTTTATATACGTTTTGTTTCCTAAAATGTTCACTTTTTCTTTTTTCCGAAGGATAGTAATAACATTTAATTTATGTTTAGATCTAATATCTAAATTAGAAATTGTTTTTCCAATAAATATAAGAGGTGTTTTTATTTCTGAAATCGAATATTTTTCATCAATTTTAAAACTGTCAATTATATTTTTAAGGTTGATTTTATTAGTTAATTTAAGCGCAGCTTCTTGCTCTGGGTGTACGATAGATGTAATTCCCATGGCTTGTAAAACGGTATCGTGAATAGGCGATAGGGAACGACTAATAACTTTAGCAGTTGTTAGTTTTTTAAGGATTGCCGTAGTGATAATTGCGGCACCTTCGTTTTCGCCAATGGCAACAACGGCAATGTCGGTTTGTTTTATAGGAAGTGCCTGATAAGCTAATTCGTTAGTAGAGTCCAAACAAATACTGTGTGCTATTTTGTCTTTAACAAGATTTACTTTTTCCATTTGCTTGTCAATTCCAACAACCTCATTACCTGTTTCTGTAAGGCTTAAAGCGAGAGACATTCCGAAATTTCCGAGACCAAAAATGATGATTTTCATCTTAAATATATCTTAGTTTATTAAAATATTTTCTTGTGGATATTGATAAAATTTTTGCTCTACTTGCCCTAACATTCCAAAAAGCAAGTTTAACAATCCTATTCGTCCTACAAACATAACGGCAATAATTACGTACTTACTAGGATTGCTTAAAGTAGGAGTGAGGTTTAAACTTAATCCCACAGTACTATAAGCAGAAAAACACTCAAAAGCAATCGCTAATAAATCTTTTTCGGGTTCAAAAAATAATAACAATAATATGGCAGTACCTATGGTTATTAAGGAAATACAAATAATAGAAAATGCACGGTTTACTGTACTGCTAGAGATTTCTCTTGTATTAATTTCTATTCTTTTTTTTCCTCTAGCTGTTGCTAAAATATTTAATGTTGCAATAGCAAAGGTACTGGTTTTTATACCACCTCCTGTCGATCCTGGTGATGCTCCAATCCACATTAACAAAATTACAAATAATAAAGAAGGAGTTGCCACATGTGTGTAATCTACCGTATTGAATCCTGCTGTTCTTGGTGTAACAGAAGAGAACATAGCGGTTGTGATTTTTCCGAAAGTCGTTTCGTGATCTTGCATACTGAAATTAGCTTCAGCAAAATAGAAAAATACAAATCCAACGATTAATAAAATACTAGTAGTAACAATGGTAATCTTAGAGTTTAAGGTAAAAACTCTTACCGTTGTAGTTACTTTGGCTTTCTTTCTGAAAAGATTTAAAAAACTACGTTTTAGGTATGTAAACGAATTAAATATAAAACTATACCCAATTCCTCCAATAATTATAAGAAGCATAAGTACCCATTGCAACGAGTAGTCGTAACGTAATGACGGTTCGTAAAAACTGGTCGATGAGGTCGAGAAGCCTGCATTACAAAAGGCTGATATAGAATGAAATATTGAAAAGAAAATTTTATTATCTATAGACGTAATAGAATCGATAGATGAATATATTAAAACAGCACCTAATAATTCTAAGCCTAAAGTAAAACCAACAATTTGAGCTGCAATTCTGAACACATCTTGTAAATTTTCGGTAGCCGTATAATCCTTCATATACATACTTTCCCTAAACGATGAGTTTTCCTTAAAAAAGTATGCGAAAAAGGACGTAAAAGTTAAGATACCTAATCCACCAATTTGAATTAAAAATATAATAACGGTTTGCCCTAATTGCGTAAAATCTGTTCCAGTATCTAGTACAGCAAGACCGGTAACACAAATAGCACTTGTAGACGTAAATAAAGCATCTATAAACGAAATACCATTAACGGTAACATTAGGTAGCATAAGTAAAAGTGCACCAACTAAAGTTAAAATAAAAAAACTACCAACAAATAAAATAGCAGGATTAAAATAGATTCTATAAATGTGTTTTATAAAAAAAGTAAGGCGAATTAGAAGATAAAAGAAGAGTCCCAATTCGTAAATTACTTTAGGCCGCATAAGCTGCTCTATAGGTGGTAAATGGCGATTTAGATAGTAAACGGTAAAGGCAGCAATAAGTGTGGTGAGTAAAATACCAATATTAAATTTAATTGTTTTTCTAATGTGTGAGTTTTTAGAATACAGAAAAAATTTAATAACATTAAACGTAATTAAAAGCAGCGTAATAGTAGAGTAAATAGGGATTCTAAAAGGTTTGTAATCTTCATTTAAAGTGAATCCAAAATCGAATATTAAAAAAAATAAAATGAGAATATCAGTAAAACGATATAGGTTCTGCAACGTTTTAAGCTTCATTATTTTTTGAGTTTTTTTATGAATTCATTTCTTTTTTAATTGAATCCATTAGTTCTTTTCCATCATTTTCAATGATTTCTAAAGCACAACGTTTTCCAAATCCTTTATAATTTGAAAGCTTCTCGGTTTTGGTTATATTTAGTTTCTTACTTCCGTTTAAGGCTAGTAAAACCCCCGTAAAAGCAATAGTGTCATTAGTAATAGTTGCAATCCCTCCAATTGGTGCTGTACATCCTGCTTCTAATATACGTAAAAATTCACGTTCTACATGAGTACAAATGTCTGTAGGTGTGTGATTTAATTTCGAAACAACTTCTGTGATATCCCTGTCTTTCTCTAAAGTCACCACAACCATAGCGCCTTGTGCAGGAGCGGGAACCATCCAATCTAATTCTATATACTGTTCAGGGAGTACATTAATACGCTCTAAACCAGCTTTAGCAAAAATGGCTGCATTCCAAGAATTGTCTTCTAATTTTTGAAGTCTTGTAATTACATTTCCTCTTAAATCTTCAACATTATGACTTGGGTATCTATTTAACCATTGGGCTTTACGCCTTAAACTTCCTGTCGCAATAGTACCTTTGTTTTCTAAGAATTCTAAACCTTTATAAACTAAAATATCGTGTACATTGGCGCGCTCTAAAACTGCAGTTTGCACAATACCTTGTGGTAATAAAGTAGGGACATCTTTCATGGAATGCACAGCAATATCTACCGTACCATTTAGCATAGCGACATCTAATGTCTTAGTGAAAATTCCAGTTATACCTAATTCGTAAAGAGGTTTGTCTAGAATTAGATCGCCTGTAGATTTTACGGCAACAATTTCTGTAGAATATCCTAAATCCTCGAGATGTTTTTGAACAGTTTTTGCTTGCCAAAGAGCCAGCTTACTGTCTCTTGTGCCAATGCGTATTGTTTTATGCATTTGTTGATGTTTCTAGGTGAAACACTTTTTTAATAAGTTCAAGACTTTCGTTTGTTGAAAAATCTTCATCTTTTAAATGATGTGCAAAATGATTTGTTATTTTCTGAATAATATTATTGCTAATTAACTCGGCTTGAGCTTCGTTAAAATCTATTATTTTTTTACGTTGCACATCTAATTCAGCCGACTTAAAATCTAATAATTTATTCTTTAAGGCCTTTATTGTTGGAGCAAATTTTCGAGTTTCTAACCAACTGTTAAATTCTTTTTTAACATCTTCAATAATGGTTTCTGCAACAGGAATATGAGTCTTTCTTTTTTCTAAAGTTTCGTCTGTAATCTGAGATAAATAATCTAAATGAATTAAAGTTACGCCTTCCAATTCTGTTACATTTTCATGTACGTTTTTTGGAATTGATAAGTCTAAGATTAAAAGCGGTTTTTTAGTTTGTATTAAATGCTTGTCTATCGTTGGATTTTGTGCTCCAGTAGCAACCACTAATACATCCGATACGTTAATTTCTTCTTGTAAATTAGCATAATCTTTAACTACAAGATTAAATTTTCCTGCAACACGTTCGGCTTTGTCTTTCGTTCTGTTTATTAAAGTGATATGCTCATTTTTAGTATGTTTTACTAAATTTTCACAAGTATTTCTTCCAATTTTTCCAGTTCCAAAAAGTAAAATATTTTTGTTAGAAACATCTTGAACATTGTTTAAAATATAATGTACAGAAGCGAAAGATACAGAAGTTGCACCTGAAGAAATTTCGGTTTCGTTTTTAATACGTTTACTTGCTTGAGTAACCATATTTATTAAACGCTCTAAAAATGTGTTTAACAAACCTAATTTTTTAGACAATCTAGCACTTGTCTTTAACTGACTAATAATTTCGAAATCACCAAGAATCTGACTATCCAAACCTGAGCCTACGCGAAACATATGCGAAATGGCTTCTTTACTTTTATATACATATGCCACTTCTTGAAACTCTTCTACGGTTCCTTTGGTGTTGTCGCATAATAACTTAATGAGTTGAAATGGATGTTCTGCAAAACCATAAATTTCAGTTCTGTTACAGGTAGAAGTTACAATTAAACTTTCTATTCCATTTGCCTTAGCTTGGTCTAGTAAATTTAATTTCGAGGCTTCATCAAGACTAAAATGTCCTCTAATCTCTGCGTCTGCCTTTTTATAACTTAATCCAATAGCATAAAAATAGGTGCCTCTAGATCCGTGAATTTGATTCATTAATTTTATTGGTTGGAAATTCAAAACAAATGTATAGCGCCTAATTGTAAAAAAGTAACGCTCAAAGAACTTTTAGTATCGTTTCGCGTTTTTTAGTTCTATTTTTTAATCTAATCTAATAAATGTTATACTTTTGTAGGGGTTACAACGTTATTGTTGTGATTAGTTTAGAGTGAATCTAAATAAAATGGAAATATTATTTAAAGATATGAAAGGTAAAAATATCGCTGTAGGGACATTTAAAGAAACCATTATAGAGCAAGGGTTTTCCGTGTTAACCTATCAAAATGAAGGTCTTGAAGTTGAAACTGTGGAGAAAGCTATTGATAGTAGTTTTATACAATTTCACTTTTGCCTGAAAGGATCTTCAGCATTTAAATTTAATAAAGGCAGTTATACTTTAAATATAAACGAAGAAAACTCATTACTGCTTTACAATCCGCAACAAGATTTGCCTATTCATTTAGAGGTTAGTCCAAACTCGTGGTTAGTTACTATTTTAATATCGATAAAGGAATTTCACGGTTTGTTTTCTCAAGAAGCCGATTACATTACATTTTTAAGCGACGATAATAAGGATAAGAAATATTATAAAGATGGAAAAATATCACCTTCAATGGCAATTGTACTTACGCAAATTATGCACTACAATTTAAACGACTCTATTAAAAAGCTTTATTTTAAAGGAAAAGGATACGAATTACTGAGTTTGTATTTTAATAGAAGTGAAGATGCAAATATAGAACAATGTCCGTTTTTGGTGGACGAAACCAATGTGATTAAAATTAGAAAAGCCAAAGATATTATTATCTCAAGAATGGCAGAGCCACCAAGTTTACAAGAGCTTGCAGACGAGATTGGACTGAGTCTTAAAAAACTTAAAGAAGGTTTTAAGCAAATTTATGGAGATTCGGTTTTTAGTTTCTTATTCGATTATAAAATGGAAGAAGCTAGAAAACTGTTGGAAACGGGCAGTATGAACGTAAACGAAGTTGGTTTAAAAGTAGGATATAGTACGTCGAGTCATTTTATAGCAGCCTTTAAAAAGAAATACGGTACAACACCAAAAAAATATTTACAATCTACAAATTAAGTAAAAAATGAAATTTCTAATCGTTTTCGTTTTGGGTTGGTTAACTCAGGTTAATCCGCCAGCAGATCAAGCAGCAGATCAAGTTTTAGTGTTTTCAAAAACAGAAGGCTATAGACATCAATCTATAGAATTGGGTGTGAAAACTTTAGAGGAGTTGGGCGCAGAAAATAACTTTGTAATAACACATACAGAAGATGCTAAAGTGTTTAATTCGGAAGCTTTAAAAGCATATAAACTTGTTATATTTTTAAATACTACAGGCGATGTTTTAAACAACCAACAGCAGGATGCTTTTAAAACATTTATAAATAACGGTGGAAGCTATTTAGGTGTTCATGCTGCTTCAGACACAGAGTATGATTGGTCTTGGTATGGACAACTTGTTGGTGCTTATTTTGTAAGTCATCCAAAATCTTGCGAAGCCAACCTAATAATAACAGATGCAAATCATCAGTCTACAAAACATTTAGACGCTGAGTGGGAGCATTTCGACGAGTGGTACAATTTTAAAAACATAAGTCCAGATATTAAACCGCTTATTATGTTGGACGAAACATCTTACGAAGGTGGGGAAAATGGTGATTTTCATCCCATAGCTTGGTATCAGGAATTTGATGGAGGACGTGCTTTTTACACGGGTCTTGGACATACTTTAGAAGCGTACGAGGATCCAGATTTTAGATTACATCTTTTAGGAGGAATAGATTATTGTTTAAAACGATAATTTTTTTTATTTTTAGAGTACTATAAGCCATTAATTATGAAATATCTATCTCCAGAAATCGAAGCTTGGTCAAAACAATTAGATACTAAATCGTTAGTAAGACCTGGTGTGTCTTGCGGCATTTTTCAAGATTGTAATGCCAATGAAGTTATTCCAGTTCCAAAACAGCAAGAAAAAACCAAGACTAAAGACAAATAGTTTATCAAATTTTCTGTATCAATTTGATTTAATAGTTGATAAGATAATACTATGATTATATCGTGGTATGATTGTAATTTCTATTGTATTTTTGCATTATGAAAAAAGGAATTTTACTTGTTAACTTAGGGTCTCCGGAAAGCCCTACTCCAAAAGATGTAAAAACGTATCTGGGTGAATTTTTAATGGACGAACGCGTTATCGATCTTCCATTTATCGCCAGAGCAGCACTTGTAAAAGGAATCATTTTAAAAACACGACCTAAGGCATCTGCAGCAGCATATAAAAAAATATGGTGGGACGAAGGATCTCCGTTAATAGTCCTTTCAGAGCGTTTACAAAAAAAAGTGCAAAGGGAAGTAGATTATCCGGTTGCCTTAGCCATGCGCTATGGAACAATGACCATTAAGAAAGGTCTTCAGGAATTGGTTGATAAAGGTGTAGATGAGGTGTTCTTAATTCCACTTTACCCTCAATTCGCTATGGCTACAACGGAAACTATTTTAGTGTTGGCCGAAGAACTTCGCCAAGCACATTTTCCGAATATTAAAATTGATCATCTTCCAGCATTTTATAACAAACCCGATTATATTGAAGTTTTAAGCGATTCAATAAAGCATCATCTAGAAGGAAAAACATACGATCATGTATTGTTTTCTTATCATGGTATTCCAGAGCGTCACATTAGAAAAAGCGATGTTACAAAATCGCATTGTAAAATTGATGGCTCATGTTGTGTAACACCATCAAAAGCACACGAATTCTGCTATAAACATCAGTGTTTAGAAGTTACACGTTTAGTTGCAGAAAAGCTTAATTTTATACCAGAAACATATTCAACATCGTTTCAGTCCCGATTAGGTTTCGATCCATGGTTACAACCATATACAGATAGGACCATAGAACGATTAGGGCTAGAAGGCACCAAAAACATAGCGATAATAACGCCTGCTTTTGTGAGCGATTGTTTAGAAACGTTAGAGGAAATAGCTATGGAAGGCCAAGAGCTTTTTCATGAAGTTGGCGGAAAAGAGTTTACAACTGTACCTTGTTTAAATGATGATGATGAATGGTCTGCATTGTTAGGAAAATGGATTAAGGTCTGGGCAGACAAATCTGTTACCGCATAAAATGAAGGAAAATGTATCGATCGATTTAGGAACAAAACCCATTAGTAAGCTTTTAATTAAGCAATCTGTGCCCGCTTCTATCGGGATTCTGGTAATGTCTTTAAATGTACTTGTAGATACTATTTTTGTAGGAAATTGGATTGGGTCTATTGCGATCGCAGCAATTAATGTCGTATTACCCGTTTCTTTTTTTATTGCGGCTTTAGGAATGTCTATTGGTATAGGTGGTTCTTCAATTATTTCTCGTGCTTTAGGTGCTGGTAATAAAGAAAAAGCCTTGGTTACATTTGGTAATCAAATTACCTTAACATTGATTTTAATTACCTCTTTCGTTTCTTTAGGCTTGTTTTTTAATGATGAAATAATTTTAGCCTTTGGAGGGAAAGGCGATATTTTCGAACCCGCAAAAACCTATTATAACATTGTAATGTATGGTGTTCCTTTTTTAGGATTTACTATGATGGGGAATAATATTATCCGATCTGAAGGAAACCCTAAATTTGCGATGTATGCTATGATGATTCCTTCGCTTGGGAATCTTATTTTCGATTATATTTTAATTAATATTTTGGATATGGGAATGGCAGGAGCAGCTTGGGCAACTTCAGTCTCAAACCTAATAGGTTTTCTATATATTTTATGGTATTTCGCTTCAGATAATTCTGCTTTAAAAATAAACTGGTCCTATTTAAGATTAAAATGGGAGATGATTAAAGAAATAGGTTCGCTAGGTTTTGTAACACTTGCTCGTCAAGCTGTGGTAAGTGTAACGTACTTATTTATGAATAATATTTTATTCGATTTGGGTGGAGAAGTTTCTGTAACCGCTTATGCAATTGTTGGGCGGATGCTTATGTTTGCGCTGTTTCCTGTATTTGGAATTACCCAAGGGTTTCTGCCAATTGCAGGATATAATTATGGCGCAAAACAATACGATCGCGTTCGAGAATCCATAAATACGGCAATAAAATATGCAGCCATTTTAGCAACTTTAGTATTCATATTACTCATGGCATTTCCTGAAGTCATTACCAAAATGTTTACACAAGATGCTGATGTTTTAGAGCAAACTCCATCGGCTATGCGTTGGGTTTTTGCAGCCACACCAATCATTGCATTACAATTAATTGGTGCAGCTTATTTCCAGGCCATTGGTAAGGCTAAACCGGCCTTGCTTTTAACATTAACACGTCAAGGATTTTTCTTTATTCCACTAATTTTAATTCTGCCTAAGTTTTACGGTGAATTAGGCGTGTGGATGTCGTTTCCAATTTCCGATGTGTTATCGACAATAGTCACTGGATATTTTTTAAATAAAGAGATAAAATCAGATTTAATCACAAAAAGTACAATTATAGCTTAACCCATAATTATGGAATATTACAATTATATAAAATCGTTACATCTTATTTTTGTTATCACTTGGTTTGCTGGTCTTTTCTATATTCCCAGACTGTTTGTGTATCAAATTGAAGCCTTTCATAAACCATCTCCTGATAAAGAAATTTTAGGAGAACAGTTAAAGTTAATGTCTAAACGTTTGTGGTACATTATTACTTGGCCATCTGCTATTCTAGCAACAATTTTCGCAATTTGGTTACTAATTCTTGTGCCGGGATGGTTGCAAGAATCTTGGATGCATGTTAAGTTAGGATTTGTGGTGTTATTAATTTTTTACCATTTAAAAACACATCAATATTTTAAACAATTACAACAAGACGATGTTAGAAAAACATCTGGTTTTATGAGACTTTGGAACGAAGGAGCGACCTTTATTCTTTTCGCAGTTGTTTTTTTGGTGATTTTGAAAAGCAGTATAAATTGGATTTTTGGAGTTGTTGGAATTTTTGTTCTTGGTGTACTCATAATGCTAGGTTTTAAAGTTTACAAACGCATACGAGCTAATAACCCAAATGCCTAAAACAATGGCTTGATTATTGTTAGTTTTAGGTCACGTTAAAAACTTATGAAACTTAAAAAAATTTCTTTACGGCTTCGCATCTTTGTGGCCATGCTTTTTGTAGTGGTTTTAGCTTCTATTTTAATAGTTGGTGTTGCAATTCATCAATATGGAGAAGAAGCTATAGATTACCATCAACAACGTTTGGAACGTAAGGAAAAGAATATAAAAGCCCATCTTAATTTTATAATCCAACAGACATCTTACGAGGTAAAAACGGAAAAAATTCCATATATTTTTAAAGATAAGATTTACGAAATAGCAAATATTCACAGTTTGCAAATTAATATCTACGGATTAGATGGTTCTATCCTAACATCTTCTCGTGCAGGTTTTGCACAAGATTCTGTCCCTCATTGTATAAATACAGATATTTTAAATACACTTTCTAATACGGCTAAGCATACTTTTGTTGAAAAACGAAGTGAAAATAATAAAGTTTTTCAGTCGTCTTATTCAATTATTACAGATCAGAAGTTTAAGCCATTGGCAATTTTAAATTTACCATATCTTGAAGATGACGATTTTTTAGCGAAAGAATTAGACGAATTTTTAGAACGCATTAGTTATGCCTATTTGTTTATGCTGGTTTTAGCCTCGGCAATAGCCTTCTTTTTAGCAAATTATATTACTAAATCTATTAAAACAATAAGTGATAAAATTAATACGACAACTTTAGAAAAGCGTAATGAGCGTATTGATGTTGAAGATGCTAGCGAGGAAATTTCGACCTTAGTACAATCGTATAATAGTATGATCGACCAATTGGAAGAGAGTGCTAAAAAGTTGGCAAAAAGCGAACGGGAAGAGGCCTGGAGAGAAATGGCAAAGCAAGTGGCTCACGAGATTAAAAATCCGTTGACACCAATGCGATTAACAGTTCAGAATTTTCAACGAAAGTTTAGTCCAGACGATCCTAATATCCATCAAAAAGTGGAAGAATATTCTGAAACTTTAATTCAGCAAATAGATACCATGAGCTCTATAGCTTCAGCGTTTTCTAACTTTGCAAATATGCCGGCTCAGCAAAACGAAACGCTTAATGTTGTAAATACAGTTCGACTTTCATTAGATATTTTCAACAAAGATTATATTGTTTTTCTTGCCGAACGTGAAGAAATTATTACCACTTTTGATAAAACACAACTGATTAGAATTGTGACTAATCTTGTTAAAAACGCCATTCAGTCTATTCCAGACGAACGTGTTCCTAAAATTGTGGTGCATGTATCATTACATGATGGTATTATAAAAATTACGGTTTCAGATAATGGAATTGGGATTGAAGATGGTAATGAAACGAAAGTGTTTGAGCCCAAATTTACAACCAAAACGAGCGGCACCGGACTTGGTTTAGCGATGGTTAAAAATATAGTTGAAACCTATAACGGAAACATTACTTTTATGACACAACTAAATAAAGGAACTACATTTATTGTTACCTTTCCTAAAACATAAATTATGATTTTTAATATTTTATCAGAATTTCAGGATGGTATTACTACAATAACCATTAACAGACCAACAAAACTTAATGCGTTAAATAAAGAGACCATTAAGGAATTACATCAGGCTTTTAAAGCTGCAGACCAGGACAACGAAACGCGAGTTATTATTGTTACAGGAACTGGAGAAAAGGCTTTTGTTGCAGGTGCAGATATTAGTGAGTTTGCAAATTTTGATGTTACAAAGGGATCTAAATTGGCAGCTAAAGGTCAAGAGATTTTATTCGATTTTGTTCAAAATTTATCAACTCCAGTTATTGCAGCAGTAAATGGTTTTGCATTAGGTGGCGGATTGGAATTAGCGATGGCTTGCCATTTTAGAGTGGCTAGTGAAAATGCAAAAATGGGTTTACCAGAAGTGTCTCTAGGAGTTATACCTGGTTATGGTGGTACACAACGTTTGCCGCAATTGGTTGGTAAAGGTAGAGCTATGGAAATGATTATGACAGCAGGAATGATTAATGCCGAACAGGCTTTAAATTATGGTTTAGTAAATCATGTGGTTGCTCAAAATGAATTAATAGATTTCTGTGTTGGGATTGCTAATAAAATTAAAAAGAACTCACCTAAAGCAATTGGAGAAGCTATTAAAGCTGTAAATGCTGGTTTTAAGTCTGGAGTTAACGGATATAAAAAAGAAATTAAAGGATTTGGTACATGTTTTGGAACTGATGATTTTACTGAAGGTACAACAGCATTTCTAGAAAAACGTAAAGCAGAATTTACAGGAAAATAGACATAAAAAAAGAGTGGACTGTTTAGGTCCACTCTACTAAGTTTTGTTAATTATTGAGTATTTGCTTAGATGCTAAAATATTCAACATATTCTCTTCCATTTGCACTAACTACTACTTTGTAGTTCCCTTGGCGTGTATTCGATAAACTATAGATACGTTCTATCTTTTCCATGTTTTTAAAGTCTTCAGTGTGTACTAAATTGTACCCTGAACTGTTTTTGTTACCCTCTAGGTAGATTTTTATTCTTACATCTTCTTTTTCCAAATCTAATTTAGAAAAATACATGTGATTACCTTTAACACGTACAACAGGCTTGAAAATAATTTTCTCGTTTTCTTTGTCGAATTTTACTTCGTTAAAAGACACATTAAAAGGAATAATTTTAATTTGATAATCCTTTTCGTGTTCGAAAAAATACTTTCCGTTTGGTAAAGCTGTTAAGTCAAATTTATTGCTAAAAATGCCTTCTTCTTCAATAGTCTTGTTGTAAAGAACTAATCCGTTTACATCTTTTATAGATAATTGTTGTCCTGCTTTTACATTGTCTAGTGTTAACGTAATTTCCATGTTTCCTTTTTCTCTATCAATAGTAGAAAGGTTTGTGGCGAAACTTGTTGCGATGTTAGTAACCAATACTAACATGCAAATACTGTGTGTGATTACTTTTTTCATAATTCAAATTTTTAATTATTTAACTTAGTCAAATGTATGGTGTTTAAGGGCGTCTGAAAACACCGATATTGGCTACTTTATGTTCTATTTTAACCGTTAAATTTGGGTTATGTAATTGTGAAGTTAATTTAGCATATGTTCGAGGTAATCCTAGATATAACGGGGGTTTTAAGCGTTTTGTTTTTGATGTGAGTTATGCTGAATTTGCGCTTAGATTAAATGAATATTAGTTTAATGTAATTACCTGTAATTCTTTCACAAGTTGATGTGTGTTTTGGTGTTGTAATACATCTGAAAAGAAGATAGAAACACTAATGTTTGAGTAAATGTTTTGAAGATGAATATTCAGAAATTAAACTGAATTATGTGTTTTTATATGTCATCATTCAGAAAATAAAAGTGATCATCTAACCTGAAAATATCACTAATTTATATTTTTGCTTTTGGCATCTAACTTAGAGCTGGTTATAAAAGATCCAAATGCAACAAATTATTCGTTATTTTGTAATGACTTTAAGGTAACGCATGGTGCTTCTTCAAAATAAATGGGCACAAAAAAAGAGTGGACTTTTTAAGGAAGTCCACTCTAAAAAATGTTTGAAATCTTATTTGCTTTATATCGTAAAGTTTTCAATATAATCTCTTCCGTTTGCATTTATAACTATTTTATAATTTCCTGATTGTTTTTTTGATAAACTGTATACACGTTGGATATTCGTGATGTCTTTAAAGTTTTCTTTATGAAGAACTTTGAACTCGTGATTATCAGGACTTAAGTAATAAAGTGTTACATCTACATTTTCTGCAGCTAACTCTAGTTTAGAGAAATAAACATGATTGTCTTTAATGCGAACAACTGGTTTGTAAAAAATGGTTTCTCCTGTAGCGTCGAAAGTTACTTCTCCAAAAGAGACATTAAAAGGTATAATCTTGATTTGATATGCTTTTTCGTGTTCGAAAAAATAAGTTCCATCTGGTAAGGCAGAAAAGTCGAATGTGTTATTTACAATTCCTGATTTTTCAAAAGTCTTTTTATATAAGACAAAACCATGAACATCTTTAACAGATAAGAGCTGTCCTTCTTTTACATCGTCTAATGTTAATGTAATCTCCTTTTTATCTCTATCATCAAAATTGGATGATAAGTTGCTGGCAAAACTTGATGCTAAGCTAGTAATCGTTACTAGCAAGCAAATACTGAGTGTCATTACTTTTTTCATAATTCAATTTTTTTTATCGATTAACATATTCAAATATAGATAGATAGGCCGTATTTAAAAACATCAGAATTGGCTGCTTTATATGCTATTTTAACGCGCTAATTGGAATTATGAATTTTAAGAGTTAATATAGAATACATCTGAGTTAATTTTTAATATAACGGATAATTTAGCACAGATTGAGTAGAGACAATATTTTTGTGAAATTTGATGTATTCTATTTAAAAGGAACTTTTTTGGATCTATACTTCCTTTTTGATATATCGAGTTCTTTAAAGCAGAGCTGATTCTACTCTTTTACTATGGATTGATTAGAGTTTGAGATTATAAAAATTGGTAATATGAGTACTGAATAGAATTAGAACGTATTCTAAAGAAGAGGTTTTGAAACACTAGGAGATTGTGTTTATAATTAAAATGATATTTTAATTATGTGCAGCTAGTTTTATGAAGTTCGAAACTATATATTAAGAACAGAATTAGCTCATTTTAGCGCATAAAAAAAGAGTGGAATAACCAGTTCCACTCTTACAAACAAACTAACTAAATTTAATAGTATAAATACTATCTATTAAAAACTATATTTTAAAATGCTCAACGTAACTTTCGTCGTTGGTATTGATAACAATTTTGTATTCACCTTTATATTGTTCAGATAAACGATACACACGCTCAACCTTGATTGTGTCTGTAATGTTTTCAGAATGTAATAATTGGTATTCGTTTTCATCGTTTCCAGTATAATAAATACGAACTTCAATATTTTCTTTTTCTAAATCTAGTTTAGATAAGTAGATAAGATTGTTTTTTACACGAACAACAGGCTTGTAAACTATGCTTTCATTTTCTTTGTCGAAAGTAACTTCTCCCAAGTAAACTGTAAAAGGAATATGTTTTACATAATGATTTTTCTCATGTTCGAAATGGTAAGTACCATCTGGTAATTGAGATAAATCGAATCTGTTATTAAATGCTCCTGATTTTTCAATAGTTTTATTAAAAAGTAATGTTCCTTTATTGTCTTTTATAGATAATTTTTGACCAGCTTTTACATCGTTTAATGTTAATGTAATCTCCATTTTCGATCCATCTCCTTTTTTAGAAAATGCGATCCCTGAGAAAGTTGATGCGAAGCTAGAAGTCATTACTAACATGCAAATACTAAGTGTAATTATTTTTTTCATAATTGTTTTTCTTAACGATTAACACTGCAAATATATGTGCGTTTTAGCTGTTAGAAAACATCGATATTGGTAGCTTTGTGTGCTATTTTAACCGTTAATTTAGTGTTACGTAATTGTGAAGATAATATAGTATAGGTTTGGGGTAATAGTGTAAAGATTCTATTGGGTTTTGCCTAAATGAAGAAGTTAATTTGGTATAGAAGTGTATTATTTTGAAGATGCAATTAGTATAAGTCTGGTTTGTTTAATTAAATGGAGTTGTCGCTATTGTATACTTATTATAATTCTATACTCTGTTTTTCTCTTTAATAATTATTAGTACTTACTTTACTTCAGTATCAGGAAAGCGATATTTCCATTCAATCTATTCCCAGGCTTAATCCTTCACTTGTAGATCTGATCAATAATTTCAAAAAAAGAAGAGGATGGTGTTTTACTTTGTTTAGAATATGATCAACTTACTACGTCTTTAAATGTCACTGAAGTATCTTAAGTATTTCTGTTTTTCGATGGTAACCTAATTTATAAAGGAGATAACATTATTAATAGCCTCTTGTAATTGAATAGGTAATTGGTTTTGGTTCCAAGGGTGAGCGGCTTCAAAAACATGGTTGGCACCTTCTATAATTTTTAATTCACTATTAGGACTCCATTCGTGTAAATTGTAAGCTTCTTCTATTAAAACACTTGTATCTGTATTTCCGTGGATTATAAGATAAGGAATTTTTAAATGTGAAACTGCACGTTGGATGTTTAGTCGGTTTTGGTTGGTTTTAAAATCTTCATAAAACTGATAGTAATGCGGCATTTGTTGTTTGGTGCGACCATTAATAACATATTGTACGCCATCTTTTTTCCATTGTGCTAGGTCTTCACCGCTAGACATTCTAGAAGCGTAATCACTTACACCTGCTAAGGTAATTACACGCGTAATTCGATTGTCTTCTTCGGCTTTTACAGTAACAATACCTCCGCCACGGCTGTGGCCAATAAGAGTAATATTATTAGTGTCTGCTTGAGTGTTGTAATTGGTGTTTGTAGTGATCCAATCTATAACCGATTTTAAATCGTCTAATTCTTTGGTGTAATTATTTTGACCAAAAGCTTCTAAATCGGGAAAATCTATGGGTTGTTCTGGCGTGCCGCCATTGTGAGAGAAATTAAATTTTATAAAGAAGTAGCCTGCTTCAGCAAAAGCTTCTGCCATTAAATTCCAAGCGCCCCAATCTTTAAATCCTTTATAGCCATGGCAAAAGATAAGTATGGGTTTTGGTGTGTTATTTTCAGTATAATATAAATCGGTTAAAATGGGTTTACCGTGTGTTCCTGGAAGTTGATAGTTTGAAATGTGTTTCATGATGTCATGATTTTTATTCAGAAATTAATTACTTTAAATTTAAAACATTTAAAGACAGTCATCTAAAAAAAAGGCATAAAAAAAGAGTGAGATAACCAGTCCCACTCTTACAAACAAACTAACTAATTGACATAGTTAAACTAACTAACTATCTATTTAAAATTAAAACTATATTGTAAAATACTCAACGTAATCTCTTCCGTTAGCATTTATTATTACTTTGTAATTACCAGTGCGTTTTTCAGCTAACTTGTAAATACGATTTATATTTGTTGTATTAGAAATGTCTTCAGAATGAATTAAGTTGAATTCTGAATTATCACTAGTGTAATAAATCTTTACTTCTACATCTGACTTATCTAGAGATAATTGAGTTAAGTAAAGGTTGTTGTTTTTTAAATTAACAACAGGCTTGAATATGCTTTTTTCGTTTTTTTTGTTGAAAGTAACTTCACCAATAGAAACTGTAAAAGGGATAATTTTTATTTCGTAACCTTTTTCATGTTCGAAATAATACGTACCGTTAGGTAAAGCTGTTAAATCGAATTTATTATTGTAAAGACCAGAAGTTGCAATTGTAGAATTGTATAAAACAATTCCGTTTATATCTTTAATAGATAATAATTGACCTTCTTTAACATCGTTTAAAGTTAAAGTGATTTCTGATTTTTTTCTTTCACCATCTTTTGAAGAAGCATTTGCGTAAGTAGCTATTCCAGTTACCATTGCAAACATATATATACTAAGGACTAATATTCTTTTCATAATTATAAATTTTTATAACTTAATTACATGACAAAGATATGGCAGAACTAGAGGGTGGAAAACATCTATATTGGCTACTTTATGTGCTATATTAACTGTAAATAAAATGTTAAGCTTCTGCGGAGGTAAAATAGTATACTTTAGAGTTAATTCTACACACGCTATCCCGTATACATTTCGTATTTTTGCAATTCAAATGAGAGATTCTTATGAAGTTAAAACCAACTTACGAAAAAGTAACGCCCAGTTTTGGAAGCTCGTTGGTTGTTAGGCAGCATACGCAAGAAGCCCATAAGAGTAAGGCCTTTTGGCACTTTCATCCCGAATTAGAATTGGTATACGTTAATAAAGGACAAGGGAAACGCCACATAGGAAATCATTTGTCGTACTTTAATAATAGTCAGCTTATACTAATAGGCTCTAATTTACCACATAATGGCTTTGCAGACAGACTTACTTCGCGTGGTTCTGAGACTATTGTGCAGTTTTTACCTAACTTTTTAGGCGATACATTTTTAAAGTTGCCAGAAACAGAGCGTATTTCTATGCTTTTTGAACGTGCTAAGAAAGGTGTGCTATTTAAACCCGAAACAAAATTAATAGTTGGTCCTAAAATTGAAGCTTTAATGGACTACCAAGGATTTAATCGTGTTTTAAAATTATTAGAAATCTTAAACGATTTGGCCGTATCCGAGCATTATAGCTTATTAAATGTTGACGGTGTTGCTTTTGAAACCGAGCCACAAGATAGTGCCAAGGTCGATGTTATTTTTAGATATATAAATAATCACTTTCAGCAACATATAAGTTTAGAAGAAATTGCAGATCAAGCAAACATGACTGTTCCCGCCTTTTGCCGATTCTTTAAAAAGGCTACAGGAAAAACATTTACTAAATTGGTGAATGAATACCGTGTGGTACATGCAACCAAATTATTACAGGAAAGCGAAATGAGTATCACCGATATTTGTTTTGAATGCGGATTTAATAACTTCTCGCATTTTAATAAATTTTTCAATGAAATAACAGGAACTAGTGCCTCAAAGTATAGAAGTGAGATGACTCGTATTATTCAATAGCTTTAATCGAGCATATATATAATAGTAAAAACCTCGAATTCATATTGAATTTGAGGTTTTTTGTATCTATAGGTATAGTAAATAATTTACTCAGGCTTTTTGCTTTTACCTTTTGGCTGTGCTTGTAATTCTTCTAATGATAATTCTCCATTAGAATCACTATCCATTTTGCTGAAGTTTTTTTCCAAACGTTCTGGATCAACATCGTTTTTTCTTTTAGAAGATTTAAATTCATCTAAAGATACTGTGCCGTTCTGGTCTGTATCTAGGCGTTCCATCTGTTTTTCGGGGTTAGGCGCTTGTTTATCTTGTTTTTGATCTTGTGCTTGAGCTGAAAATGAAACAGTGAAAAAGGCTAAGCTTAATATTCCGAATGTTATTGTTTTAAATTTCATCGAACTAGAGTTTTGTTGTTATTTATATAAGACTCTAATTTTTTTAAATAGTTTAATCTGAAACTATTTTTCTCCATTCCATTCGGAATAAAACTGATCTAAAAAGCCAAGCATATAATCATGGCGTTGTTCTGCGATGTGTTTTCCCGTTTCTGTATTCATTTTATCTTTTAAAAGGAGAAGCTTCTCGTAAAAATGATTAATTGTTGGAGCAGTAGAGGCTTTATATTCGGCTTTTGTCATATTTAAATTGGGTGCGATTTCTGGATCGTAAATAACGCGATTTTTAAATCCGCCGTAATTTAAAGTCCTAGCGATTCCAATAGCACCAATAGCATCTAATCTGTCGGCATCCTGCACAACGTTTAATTCTGGAGAAGAAAATGTAGCTTTAAAATTACCGCCTTTATACGATATGTTTTCAATAATATTAATTACGTGCTGTATAGTGGTTTCATTTACTTCAATAGTTTTTAAAAAAGCAGAAGCGACTTTAGGACCAACAGTTTCATCTCCATCATGAAATTTACTATCGGCTATATCGTGTAGTAAAGCCCCTAGTTCTACAACAAACAAATCGACAGCTTCAGTTTTCGCGATTAATTTTGAGTTTTTATAAACACGTTCTATATGAAACCAATCGTGGCCACCTTCGGCACCTTCTAATTGTTCTTTTACAAAGTTAATTGTAGTTTGTATTTGTTCGGCTTTTGTCATAGCTATAAAAGTAAAAATTCCTAACTGAGAGAGAAAGGAATTTTTAAGTTAAAAGTATATTTTAATTACATTTTTGCAGGTTCTACCCACTTAAATTGAAATGAATTTTCAGGAACCTTCATGCGTTCTGCTACACGCATCATACGACCTGGAAGTTTCATAAGGTAGTCTCTTGCTTTTTCAGCTTCGTCTGTTAAGCCGGTAACTTTTTCAATTTCCCAACGTACAAGTAGTTTATCAAGAATATCTATATAATCCATAGATGTGTACACTCCAATACGTTGTGCTGTGTTCGAAAATTCTTCGAAAGCAGAACTTACTTGTCCTCCAGATTCTCTCAAAAAGTGAGCTGGCATTGTGATTTTTTGCTTCATCATATAATGAAAAGCCATCATCATTTGGCTAGGATCTACCGCGAAAATACGTTCTACAAACTCACTATATGCATGATGGTGTCTCATTTCGTCTCCCGAAATAATTTTACACATTTTGCTTAGTTGTTTGTTTCCACGTTCTTTAGCTAGTTTTGCTACGCGGTTGTGAGAAATATATGTGGCTAGCTCTTGGAAACTGGTATATACGAAGTTTTTATACGGATCGCGATCTGTACCAATATCAAAACCATCGGCAATTAAATATTGCGTTGTTTTTTCAATCTCACGCATATTTACACGCCCAGAAAGATAAAGATACTTGTTAAGTACATCTCCGTGTCTGTTTTCTTCACCTGTCCAGTGGCGCACCCATTTAGACCAACCGTTACGTTCTATTTGGCCGACTCCTTCCACATCCATAAGCCAAGACTCGTAAGTTGGTAAGGCTTCTTCGGTAATCATATCTCCAACTAAAACAACCCAGAAATCGTAAGGTAAATCTTTAGCTAATTCTCTTATTTCTTTAACTTCATCAAAAAACTTTGGACTCTCAGAATCTGGTAAAAAATCTGTTGGTTGCCAAATCGTTTCTATCGGAATTAAATATTTTTCTATTAAAGCGTCTACGTCTTTTTCCAAAAACTGCATCACTTCTAACCTTACATTTTTTAATGACATAATGTTAAGTTTTAATGGTTTATACTTTGTGTTACAGTGCGTTCAATTTCATCAATTAAAGTATCTGTAGTGCCTGTAAAGGTAGATAAATTTATGGGTTTATGAACAGTAATAGTTATATGAGCGCCCAAACCCATAGGAAATTTTCCGTATTTTAACGTTTTCCATGAATTATTTATTGTCAATGGTATAACGCTACCAGTAGGAATATTTTTTATTAAGGTTTGCAAACCATGACGTTGAAACGGTTTTGCATGGCCATCTTTACTTCTTGTGCCTTCTGGAAAAATTACGGCAGAATATTTTTTTTCGTTTATAAATTTTGCAAACTCATTAATAGCACGTATTGCTTGTCTCGGGTTTTTTCTATCAATTAAAGCCGAGCCACCATGACGTAAATTATACGATACACTTGGGATGCCTTTACTCAATTCAATTTTACTAATAAATTTTGGATGATATTGTCTCATATACCAAAGTATCGGCGAAATGTCGTACATACTTTGATGGTTAGAGACTATAATTAAAGGAGTGTCTTTCGGAATATCGTTTTCAAAATGGTTTATATAAGTAAAACGTGTGCCCAAAATATTTAAACAACGCATTAATAAAAACTGTAAAGCATTCACGCTACTTTGTAACGTGTTATAACCAAATACACGATGACTAATCCATAAAATAGGATGGAATATAGTTATGCTTAAAAAAAAAGTAAAAGCATATAGAACGGTTAAGGGGTATGCTAAAATTTTCATTAATTGGTTTTTCGAGGTTTTGTGTTGCAGCAAAAATAAGATATAAAAAAACCACGCCAAAAGCGTGGTTTATAATTTTTATAAAAAAGTCTTAACAAACTTGATTAAAAGCATCTTTAAGGTTTTCTGCAATCATTTCTGCAGGACGCCCTTCAATATGGTGACGCTCTAACATGTGTACTAATTCGCCATCTTTAAACAGGGCAATACAAGGAGAACTTGGAGGAAAAGGAATCATATAACCCCTTGCTGCATCTACAGCTTCCTTATCTACACCTGCAAAAACCGTTACTAAATGGTCAGGATGTTTATCGTTTTTTATACTCATGCTTGCACCTGGGCGTGCATTTGCTGCAGCACAACCACAAACAGAATTAACAACAACTAAAGTTGTTCCTTCCTTTGCTATCGCTGCATCTACAGCTTCGGCGGTGTGTAATTCTTCAAAACCAACTTTGGTTAAATCTTCACGCATTGGTTTTACTAATTCTGCTGGGTACATATTTTAAATTTTATGTTTAACATTTTAAAGTACAAATATACATAATTAAAATAGAAGCCATCACGACTTTAACGAATCGTAACATAAGGTTAAGCTGTAAATAAATTGGGCGTTACCTTGCTTGGGCAAGGTCGGGCTATACGCTATATCTTTTTGTTTTTAAGAAAACAAAAAGGATGCCGCTACTATCCCTAACGCAGAATAGTAGACCGTTAAATGTATTAGGTTTAAAAAATTAGACTTGAAAATTAAATTTTTAGGACATGATTGATTAGAAGTAATCAACTTAAAACTACATGTAGTATATTTGCGGGAATTAAAATAAAATTATGGGTATTTCAAAATGGTTAGGTGCTACTTTAGGTTTGTCGTTTGGTGGGCCAATAGGTGCGATTTTAGGATTTGCATTAGGTAGTATGGTCGACGGAATTTCTAGCGGAGGCATTAAAGTAAATACAGGTTCTCCTTACCAAGCGCCAAGACCTACAAGAACAAAGTCTAGTGAATTTGACGTTAGCTTATTAATATTAGCAGCTATTGTTATAAAAGCAGATGGCGTTAGTGATAAAAGAGAATTAGATTTTGTGCGAGCTCAATTTGTTGGTATGTATGGTAAAGATCGTGCAAACGAAGCGTTTAAATTATTTAAAAATATAAGTCAGCAAAAAGATATACCTGTTCGCGATGTGTGTTTGCAGATTAAGCAAATGATGGATCACCCATCTCGTCTTCAGTTGCTTCATTTTTTATTCGGAATCGCTAAAGCCGATGGGAATGTAAGTGAAGTAGAAGTTAATGCTATTTATACCATTTCAAATTATTTAGGTATTCGTGCAATAGATTTCGAAAGTATTAAAGCAATGTTTTATAACAGTAGTGATAATGCCTATAAAATTCTTGAGATCGAAAAATCTGCTACACCTGAAGAAATCAAAAAAGCTTATCGAAAAATGGCTAAAAAATACCATCCCGATAAAGTACTCCACTTAGGCGAAGAGTATCAAAAGGGCGCCGAAGAAAAGTTCAAGCAAGTTCAAGAGGCTTATGAGCAAATCCAGAAAGAGCGTGGGATTTAAGATATTCAACTGTGATTTTACTAAAAAACCCTTGATTATTAATAATCAAGGGTTTTTTTGCACTCATTTTAAGCTTGTTGAAATAATTCAACTTTTAATATTTCGATATTTTTAGTACCTGTTTTAAAAGGCCAATCGAATTTATCGCCAACTTTTCGTCCAACCGTTGCAACAGCACGGGCTGAAAGAATTGAGAATTTTCCTTTTTTCTCCTTTCTTTTGTCTGTTGAAACAAAAATATAGTCTTCCATTTTATTATCGGTGTGATTCATAATGGTAACTTTTCTATTAACAGTTACAACATCATTTGGCAAATCTCTGCGAAGCACTTGTTTGGCACCTCTTAGTTCTGCTAATAAAAGTTCTTCTTCTTGTATAGTTACTTTTTTTCTTCTTACGTGATCTTTAATCATATCGTAAATTCCTGTTGTTAAAATGACATTCTCAGACATAATAATGATATTTACATTCTCTTTTCTTGAAGTTTTTGTTCGGACTCAAACATTTAAACATAGCGCAGATTGTTCTACAGTTGTTTAACTGTAAAAACGACTTTAAAAAGAAAATAGGTGTTATAATTTATTTAATAAACCGATAAAAAGTCCCTGTCTTGAGTCTTGACAGGGGGTATTAAATAAACTCTTTGGAATTTTTTAGAAAAATATCATCATGTAAATAAGACAATGACAACAGTAGCCTTGAAGGCGTAGCTTGTTTGTATGTAGAAAAAATTGTTGTCATATGTGATATTATAATAAGGCAAAATTAGCCTTTATATTGGATAATTACAAGCTTCTGTATTTTGTTTGTATAAAGTGTGATTTTTTTGAGATACTAAACGTTAGTCCTTAAATAAAACTAACGTTTTCTCTTTTCCTTAATCATTTTAATATTTAGTAATTTGTAAATAATTCTGTGATTCCTTCATTGGAAGAAGCCTTTGCTATATCGCGAGCAGTTAACCCTTGATCATCTTTAATTTCTGGATTTGCACCATATTTTAGAAGTTCTGTAATTACATATTCTCTCTCTTTTTCAGTAGCAATGTGTAGTGCTGTCTTTCCAGAGTTGTCTTGTATTTCTGTGTCTGCTCCACCTTTCAGTAACGCATCTATTGTCCAAGAATTCCCTTTTATAGTCGCTTGAATAAGCGCTGTATTACCTGATTTATCTTTATGATTTACGGCTATTCCTTTATCAATTAGTGTTCCTATTTTACTGTGTTTTTTATCATGGGCTTCTAATGCTCTGAGAAACCAAAGTAAATTTTCGCCATTTTCATTAACATCATTTAAACAATTCTCATTCACCAATTCATCTAATACTTCTTTCTCTCCCAAAGCTGCTGCCATTTGTATGGCTGTAAACCCATTTGCGTACACCGTAGCGTCCTTCATTTTATAAAGAATCTGAGCAAAGACTGCCAATGATTTAATATAGTTATTGCCTAAGGCGTATTCAAAAGGCGTTTGGTTATATGGGTTTTTATGGGTGAATAATTCGGGGTGATCTTTAAGGAGTAGAATGTTTTCAGATGAGATATCTGGGTGCATCTTATTAATAATATTATAACCGTCATTATTTATTAAAGTAACATCAGCACCAGCATTAATCAGTAGTCGTGTGAATGTTTGATTATACGCATAAGTTGCTAAATGAAGCGGGCAGTTTCCCTCGTCATCTTGTACATCAATCATTTTTGTTGATGTATTAAGCAGTTCTTCAAGAAGTTCTGGTTCACCTTCTTCAATCAGTTTATGAATAAGTGTCGTATTGTTATTAAAAATGGTGTCTGGGGCTGTTGCAACTAATTTTGCCAGCGCATCATAATCACCATTTTGAGCAGCTAATTGTACTTGAGCTTCCGTGAGAACAACTCCTGATTTTAGTAGTGTTTTTATAGCAAAAGCGTTGTTGTTTTCAAGGGTGTAATCAAGCATGGTTTTGCCTTTACCATCCTTGAAATTCATATTTACTCCCGCTTTAGCTGCCATTTCAAGAACATATCCATAGCCTTCAATAGCAGCACTGTGTAGTGGGCTTTCACTATTTACTTCTTCACGATAGTTATATCCCGCATCAATAAGAGGTTTTACACAGTTGCTTTTTGCTCCTTTAGCGCAATACATAAGGGCAGTGATATCTTTAGGAACTGTATGATGCATATCTGCACCGTTTTTAATGAGAAGTTCGAGCACTTCACCGTGGTCTTGTTTGAGCGCATAGAAAAGCGGTGTAAAGAATGTATCATCAATATGATTTACATTGGCTCCATTCGCAATAAGAATTTCAATGAGCTTAATCCAATTATTTTCAACAGCAATATTAAGAGGGATGCCATTTTCATCAATTTTAGCATTAACATCTGCCCCATAATCAATAAGGCACTGAAGAATTTCTGGTTGGTTATGAAAACATGCGGTGTGTATGGCTTGATGTTTTTTTTCGGAGTGCGCGTGAATATTTGCACCTCGTTCCAATAGAAGTTTAACAGCGGATAGATGCTCGCCATCTACAGCCATTTGTAACGGACTGACACTATCGCTCGATTTGGCTTCAATATCTAAACCAAGATCAAGTAAATAGTTTATAATTTCAATTTGACCTTGTTTAGCTGCATAATGAAGTAATGTGGCATCATCCTCAAGACGTGTTTTAGGATCCAATCCATTAGTCACTGCTTCTTTGATTTGGTCTAAATGTCCTTCGTCAATTATGCTTTTTATGTCAATCATTTTTTGTCTTAGATATTAATCTGTAATTTCTATAGGCGTACTTGGGGGCATCGCTGGAGATGGAAAGAAGTTATTAGGTGATAAAAACACTTCTATTTCTTTTGTTTTTTTATCCATATGATACTCCTTTCGGAAGTTTCCTCTTAAAGAATGACTCGATGGAATTTTGATGTTAAAATAGTCTTCTGCTTCATAAATTTCCATAGGATAATAGGTTTCATCACTTTCATCAATGGTTTTAAAATATGCTACTGCTTTAGTTTCTATTAATTTGGACATCATGGCATCTTCTTCAGGAGGGAAATAAAACTGTTCAGGCTTTTGGTCTACCATTCTGTCAACAAGATTAACATTTAAGTTGTAATAAGTTTTGAAGTTCCTTTTGTTTTTTAATGGTATAAATGTTACTAATCGAGTAAGGGTCACTTCAACTTCATTTTTACCAGATTTAGATGTGATGCTATAATCGTCAAGATTAATTTTTGGAATGAATTGTTCTTCTTTTAAAATTGCGGAAGCCATTTCTATTAACGGCTCCATATTTTCTGATTTCGTCGTGCTATATAAACCATTCTCTCTTTTGTAATGTTCTTGTAGTGTTAGGTCTTCACGATTATTCATTTGTAAGGTGTAAGATTCATTAGTCCAAACAATCGCGTTATCCTTTTTATTAATAAAATATTTTTTTGTTGATGCTGCAGATATACTTGTAACCAAAAAATAATCCTCGTTTTCCGAAACCGTGTGCTCCATATTCGAACCAAGCTCTAAAGGAATAGACTTTTTAATGTTTTTAATCGCTTTTTTGTCTGATGATGATGGGGTGTAAAATGAATTTTCCGAAGTGTCGAAAGGAGAAACCGTTTTAGTAATAATATTAACAGCAAGATCAAAAACGTGCTTTTCATTACGTTTATTAAACCTGATGAAACGTCTGTATTTTACAATAATATCTTTATAATTTCCTAAAATAACAATCTCAAAATCGTTGGGGTTTAATTCTAAATCAGGGTATTTTTCTTTTAAAATAGAGGTCGCAATTTTAGTGATTTCATCATTTTTATCCGATGTGTTTTCCGCTTTTAAAATGGTATATAAATCGTCTTCGTAATAATGTTTACAAGATATTTGGTGAAGGTAGTAAAACGGATTACTTCCTTTAAAAAATAGCGTTTCACCAGTTTGTTTATTTATAAGCGTTTTACTTAAAAAAGGGTGTTCGGTATTGCCAAATACATTTTTGTCGATATGATGAAGATTATCAAAACAAGAAATTAAGTAATATTCCTCATTTTCTGTAATGGTATATTCAATATCTGGTTGATTGTTTTTTGGTAATAATCCGCTTTCTTTTAATGCCGAAATGGTTTGTTCTCCTTCCTTTGAAGCCACGTAAAAAGGTAGCTCTTGATTATCAAAAGGGATGATTTCTTTGGTATCCAGATTTATAGTTATATCATAATCAAAAGCTTCAGCTTTATTAGAAACATAACGTATCGCTCTTTTAAAAATGATTTCTGTTTTACTGTGTCTAGTTTTCCAAACCTTAATTTCATAATCGTTTGGATTTAAAATAACTTCTGGATATTTTTCTTTTAATAAGTCTTTTGCTATTTGAATTAACTCGTCTTTGTTTTTTGTTTTAAGGTCTTTTGGAGTATAATTCATAGTATTTTGAGAATGAATCGTTGTTAGGTTTAAAAGTGAAAAGAGTACGAGAATGTACTTTATTTGAATCATTTTAAATGACATTATTATGGTTTTGAGTTTAGTCAATAAGTTAGGTTGTAAACTGAATTTTTAATATGAGGCAGGAAAGAAATCAATCACTTATATGGTTTGAAACTAACTTTTATTTTGTTCGTTCTATTTTTATAGGATTTTGTCGGGTGTCAAAAACATCGTTTATTTCAACCCGATGTTCTTTCTCGTTAATCCAGTAAATGATTTTATAATTTTTAAAAACTAAAAAGCGAAACTTTTGTTCTCTATTTATTAAAAGTGCTTCAATTTGTCCAATTTCTGGTTGATTTTTCAGTTTTAATGTTTCACTGTAAATCTCGTTAATTAACTTTTTAGCAATCTTAGAGCCTGCTTTTTTTCGAAAAAAACTATAAATGTTTTCAAGTTCTTTTTGAGCAAAATCAGTCCAAAATAGTTTTAATTCCATTTATCAATTTTAGCTTTTAATTCATCAGATGCTATTAATCTCCCGTTTTTTGAATCTTCCATAGATTGATCAATCCGAGAATTAAATTCCTCAACTGTCATGGGTTCAAAATCTTCTTTATCTGAATTTTTATTTTCTTTTTTCAGGATTTTTTCAAGTCGTGAAATAACATCTTCACTCTGAATTTTTAAAAATTCTTGAATAAGCTTCAATTTTCTTGTTTGTAAATCCATTGTATTCGCTTTTTATCAAAGATACAAAAATATCATTTTCAGGTGTTGTTTCTGATTTGAAGTGTTTTTCTTAATTTTGGTCATATCTCCAATAATAACACCTTTGCAATTATCAAAATAACCAGCACGTTTTAAACTTTGTAACATGCCGTCTATATGGTATTTGTATTCGTCAATTTCTTCAATAAAAATAATTTTCCAGAAGTATCTAAACTCGATTTAGAACCCAACATAGTATATGGTTAAATTTCCACCAACTAATTCACCAGAAACAGTTTCTGTTTTATTGCAATTTTAAGCAGGTTGAAAGGTTTTTAAGAAATTCAAGAAGTATAGAACTTGAGATAAAATAAATTTAAGTGTTAGTCAACAAAGGTTTCTTTTATAACAGACTTTAATTCCTTTATTTCAGGTTTTGTCATTCTTCCAAGTTTTTTAACTATTCTTTCTTTATCAATAGTTCTTATTTGGTCAACGACAATCCATCCTATTTTATCATTGTGTTTTATTTCAATTCTTGTTGGATAATTTTTAGAGCTTGTCATCATTGGAGCAACAATTATTGTTCTTAAAAATTTATTCATTTCGTTTGGTGAAATAATGACACACGGACGTGTTTTGTTAATCTCACTTCCTATTGTTGGGTTAAGATTAATTAATACAATTTCATATTGATTTAATTCCATTCTTCAAAAATTTCATCATCAAGAAAGTCGTCAAATAATAAATGATCATCGCCGTTTTCATTCATTTCCTTAAATGAATTTTCCCATCCATTTCTTGGAGTTGTTATCGGCTGAATAATAATTTTACCTTTTTCAAGTATTAAATTAACTTTATCTTTAATGTTGTATTTTTCAAGTATGGTTTTGCTAATACGTATACCTTTTGAATTTCCTATTTGGATAATAGATACTTCCATGATAAATTATTTTGTTATTACAAAGTTATTACAAATAAATAGATATACCTAATGTGTTATTTGGTTTAACGTGTCTTAAAATTTTTGTAACTCATTAATCCTCAAAACCAACCAACAATTTTTCTTTTTCCACAATCAATTCTACGTTTCTTCCAAAAATTAAAGCTTGATTATCTTTGGCATGTCCTGCTGGCATATTAAAAGCAACGGGAAAATCATAATCGGCTAAAACATCTAAAATTAATTGTTGAATAGAGGTTCCCCAAGAGGTTGTGTTTTTCTTAGTTTTAGTAAAATCGCCTATAAGTACACCGTTGCAATTATCAAAATAACCAGCTCGTTTTAAGCTTTGTAACATGCGGTCTATATGATATTTGTATTCGCCAATTTCTTCAATAAAAAGAATTTTTCCTGAAGTATCTAAACTAGATTTAGAGCCTAACATGGTGTGTAAAATGGTTAAATTTCCACCAACTAATACACCAGAAGTCGTTCCTGTTTTATTGTATTGCGAGCCCTCTAAAACATAAGCTAATGGCGCGCCAAAAAGAGCGTCTTTAAAGGTTGTAATGGTTTCTTTAATCGTTTCAGGGCTGTCTTGTAAATTGGTGCACATCATGCCGTGTAGCGATTGAAATCCTAAATTATTAACATCGCTGTGTATTGCTGTAATATCCGAATAGCCTATAATCCATTTCGGGTTTTTATTAAACGCTGTCCAATCCAATTTATCTAAAATTCGAACAGACCCATAACCGCCACGAGCACACCAAATGGCTTTAACATTCGGATTGTCTATGGCATTTTGGAAATCTTCGCAACGTTCATCATCAGTTCCAGCAAAGTGATTGCCATCACTAAAAACATACAGATTATCTGCTATTATAATTCATCACAGTTTTATCTGTAATACTTGTGAAAGAATTATTACGCTCTCTTGTACTAAATATTATAGGTTTAAGTATGGAACTATTATATTCAAAGCTTGTATATCTGTGTGTTTTGTTAAAATATTTCTGTTTATAAAAGTATAGACTTTACTTTTTAATACCGTTACTGTATTTTAAATGAATATGGAAGTGCCACAATAATAATAAGTTGCGTTTGTGTATATTCTTTCGTGAAAATATTATTTTGAACAATAAAACATATTTTTAGTCTTAACTAAAAATATACTTGTGTTTAAGTAAATAGTGTATCTTTGTGGTAAATAAAAAGTTAAGTGGTTACATTATCAGAAGAAAATTATTTAAAAGCAATTTACCATTTAGGAAAACAAGGTTCGGTCGCAGTTAGCACAAATGCTATTGCCGAAAAAATAGAATCTAAAGCTTCTTCCGTTACAGATATGGTAAAAAAATTGGCTGAAAAAAAATTGGCTAATTATATTAAATATCAAGGCGTTTCATTAACCGAAAAAGGACGATTGATCGCTGCATTGGTGGTTAGAAAACACAGACTTTGGGAAGTTTTTTTAGTAGAAAAATTAAATTTTTCTTGGGATGAGGTTCATGTTGTTGCCGAACAGCTGGAACATATAAAATCGTTAAAATTGGTAAACGAGTTAGATGCCTTTTTAGGATGTCCTACACACGACCCTCATGGCGATCCTATTCCGGATAAAGACGGAAACATTTCGCCAATAAAAAGCATAAACATATTGGAAATTAAAAATGGCTCAGAAGGGATTTTGGCATTTGTAAAAGATTCTTCCGAGGTGTTTTTAAAATACTTAAACAAAAATAATTTAGCATTAGGAGATACGATTAAGGTTTTAGATTTTGAACCTTTCGATAACTCTTTAACCATAGAGACAGCGTCTCAAAAAATGATTATTTCACAGGAGGTTGCTAAAAATTTATACCTAAGCTTATAGCATGGAAACATATAGCCCATTAACTGCACTCATAATGTTTTTTATAGTAGTCGCACTATTATATGTTTTGTTTAGGCCATTAAAAGGGTGGTTTTGGATTATTCGAAAAGCATTTAAAAGTGACGAAAAAGTAATTATAGAAGATATTTTAAAACAACTTTATCATTTTGAAACGTCCAATAGTAAAATAGACATGAAAACCTTAGTGCAGGTATTAGATTTTAATAATCATAGTATTGTCGAGGCCATAAAAAAAATGACTATTAATGATTTGATTTATTCAGAATCTGATGTTTTAAAGTTAACCGATGAAGGTCGAGATTATGCCCTACGTATTGTTAGAGTACACCGTCTTTGGGAACGTTATTTAGCAGATAAAACAGGAATACATAAGAAAGAATGGCACGATAGAGCAGAATCTATGGAGCATCGTTTAAGCCATGATGAAGCAGACGAATTAGCGGCACATTTAGGTCACCCTAAATTCGATCCTCATGGAGATCCTATTCCTACAAAAACAGGTAAAATGGCACTTGTTCATGGTGTAGAATTACCGCTTTTACCAGTGGGGTCTGTTGGGAAAATCACACACATAGAAGATGAACCTGATGTGATTTATAAGCAAATTTTAGCCGAGAATATCTATATGGGATCTATACTTAAAGTCATCGAAAATAATCCGACAAGAATAGTATTTCAATCGGAAGGAGAAGAATTTAAATTAGCACCTATAGTTGCTGCAAACTTAACAGTAGCACTTATAGAAGAGGAGGTTGTAATAGAAGAGAATATAGCACGTTTGTCCAGTTTAAAGATAAATGAAACCGCAAAAATTATTGGAATTTCTAGAGAGAATAGAGGAGATAGTAGAAGACGTTTGCTAGATCTTGGTTTTGTAAAAGGTTCTAGTGTTAGTATCGATCTTTTAAATCCTTTAGGTAATCCCAATGCGTATTTAATTAAAGGAACTTCTATTGCGATACGAAAAGATCAGGCTTCAAAAATCTTAATTAAAAAAGATTAAACGATGGAAACAAAAGTAAAGAGCGCTTGCGAAACGTGTTCACAGTTTAATAAAGAAGGTTTAAAAAAACTTGGTATTCACACCGATAATTTTGATTTTGTTGTGGCTTTAGCAGGAAATCCAAATACAGGAAAAAGTACTGTTTTTAATGCTTTAACAGGATTGCGTCAACATACCGGAAACTGGCCAGGAAAAACAGTAACACGTGCAGAAGGTGGTTTCGAATATAATACTAATAAATATAAACTGGTAGATTTACCAGGAACGTATTCTCTGCTTTCAACATCTGAAGATGAGGAAGCTGCTCGAGATTTTATTCTTTTCGGAAAACCAGATGTAACCGTAATTGTTGCTGATGCAAATCGATTAGAACGTAATTTAAATTTAGTACTTCAAATTCTTGAAATTACAGACAAAGCCGTGTTGTGTTTAAATTTAATGGACGAAGCAAAGCGTAATAAAGTAGACATAGATTTAAGAACGCTTGCAAGAGATTTAGGTATTCCTGTTGTGCCTACCAGTGCAAGATTTAATCAGGGTATTCCAGAGTTAATTCAAACCATTAGTGAGATAGCAAGTGGAGAGATTGTTTGTAAGCCACATCGCATTAAAAATGTACCAAAAAATATAGAAAAAGCAGTTAAAACCTTAACTGTCGAAATAGAAAAAGAGTTTCCTAATATCCCGAATAGTCGTTGGATTGCATTCAGATTATTAGAAGGGGATAAGCAAATTATTAATGCCTTAAAAACAGGAGAGTTTCTTTAAATTTTCAACAACATGAAAGATAATAATATTGATAATATCATCGAATTATCAAACGAACTACGTTGGCAAATTGGCGATGAGTTTCATGATAATCTTACTGAGAGTATTTATGCCGATGCCGCCGATATTGTAAAAGATTCGGTAAAAACACAAGATGGTGAGAAGCGGTTTCGTTTAGATTCTAAAATAGATAAAATAGTTACCAGTAAAACCTGGGGATTTCCTATCATGTTCTTAATATTAGGAACTGTATTATGGCTTACTATTATTGGTGCAAATTACCCATCATCTTTACTTGCAGAGTTGCTTTTAGATACTATTCATCCTATTTTGAAAAGTGGAGCCGCAAGCATAAGTATGCCTTGGTGGCTCGCGGGTTTTTTAATAGATGGAGTGTACTTAGCTGTGGCATGGGTTATTGCGGTAATGTTGCCACCAATGGCTATATTTTTCCCCATGTTTACTTTATTAGAAGATTTTGGATATTTACCTAGAGTGGCCTTTAACTTAGATTCGTTGTTTAATAAATCTGGTGCACATGGTAAACAAGCTTTAACAATGAGTATGGGTTTTGGTTGTAATGCCGCAGGTGTTGTCGCAACTCGTATTATAGATAGTCCGCGTGAACGTTTAATAGCTATTATTACAAATAATTTCTCGTTGTGTAACGGGCGTTGGCCGACTCAAATTTTAATAGCAACTATTTTTATTGGTGCTGTAGTTCCGGATTCGATATCTAGTTTTGCATCATTATTAGCGGTAATTAGTATTGCTGTTTTAGGAATGGCTTTTATGTTTGGCGTGTCTTGGGCGTTGTCTAAAACAGTTTTAAAAGGTGAGGTTTCTACTTTTAATTTGGAACTACCTCCATATAGACCACCACGTTTTTGGAAAACCATTTATACATCTTTAATAGATAGAACTTTAATTGTGTTATGGAGAGCAGTTGTATTTGCTGCACCTGCAGGGGCTTTAATTTGGTTGATTTCTAATATATATATTGGAGACGAAACAATTGCTGCTTGGTTAATTAACGGAATGGATGGTTTCGGATTTTTATTAGGACTGAACGGTGTTATTCTGTTAGCATATATTGTTGCTATTCCTGCAAATGAGATTGTGATTCCAACTATTTTGATGCTTACTGTAATGGTTACAGAAATAGGCGGAGGAGCAGGTGCAGGAGTTATGTTCGAATTAGATTCCATAAATGCTACTGGCGATATATTAAGAGCAGGAGGTTGGACTTTATTAACCGCAATTAATTTGATGCTTTTTAGTTTACTGCACAACCCGTGTAGTACCACAATTTATACGATTTATAAGGAAACAAATAGTGCTAAATGGACTATCGTTGCTTCTATAATGCCTGTTATTTTAGGCTTTGTGGTTTGTTTTCTAGTCGCTCAGTTTTGGAGATTGATTTTCTAATTAATTATCAAATTTAAAATAATTTAGAATGCAATAATCGTCTTATGATTTATTTTAAGCTTAAAGCCGATAGAACTTCTTGTGAAATTCTATCGGCTTTTTTTATATGTTCGTGTTTAAGAAATGTAAGTTTAAAATAATAAAAAGATAATACAGCTATGTATTTTAGTTGATTCTGCTCTTAGCTTCTGAAAATTTCAACTTCAACTTCA
Organism: Formosa sejongensis; assembly: GCF_033447105.1. Lineage (NCBI taxonomy): Bacteria > Pseudomonadati > Bacteroidota > Flavobacteriia > Flavobacteriales > Flavobacteriaceae > Formosa > Formosa sejongensis. The sequence goes on along the minus strand of NZ_JAWQUN010000011.1, from coordinate 28,992 downwards.
ACTTAAGATTTAAGTTTAATTTGTTTTCTAATGCTTTTTGGGAATTTTTTAATTGGAGTTAAGGTCAGATCCTTATAATAACATTCGGCAGCTTCCGATTGTATCTGAATTTGCCCTATGTTTAGAATCTCTCCATTATCTTTTTTTGCATTTTCTACAACCATAACAACTTGTCCGTTTACGACATGAACGGCAGTGTTTCCTAAAACATAAATTTCTAAATGATTCCATTCACCATTAGGTAAATCATGTTCTGAATCTGCATGTATATATCCGCTAGCCTCAAAATAAGAATCAGAATTTGGATTGTATTTCTTAGCGTTACTTAAATCTCCTCTAACCTCTGTTATTGGAGCACCTCTTTTGGGTTCCGCTGTATTTCCACCTAAGGGAATAAAATCTCCCAAATCGGTTTCTTGCACTTGAAATTCTAGAGAGGTTTTCCATGTTTTCCAAAAGGCACCTTGCTCACCATAGCAATGGTAAAGAATTCCACTATCACGCTTATCTTCTAATCTTGGTTCCCATTTTTTTTCACCCCATTTAAACAATGTACTTAAGTGGTAATTTTCGTAATCTTTTTTTGTGCTTATACAACCTAGAATTTCTCCGCTAATATTTAAAACAATTTCACCATTTTCGTTCGAAACTGTAAACACATCTTTAATATCGTTGTTTAGTCCTAAAGCGGTCCCTTTATGAACGTTATCCGATTGGTAAGTGCCTTCAGGAAGGTCTTTAACAGTTGTATGTGGCACGCCTATCCATATATCAAATTGACTTAGATTTTCATCTAATAAATTAATGGTTTGCGATGTGTTTTGAGCTGTAGAGATAAAGCTCGTGAAAATGAGCAATAGGGAAGTGTACTTAATTTTAGAATACATAGGTTGTCTTAGTTCGTTAATCCAAATATACGAATAATCGAAAAACCTGAGTTCGATTAATACAGAGAAATTTGATTTGGCTTTACAGTTTGATATTTGATAGAAGGTTTCTTAGGCCGGAAGCTATATGCAATAAGACCTGCCACAATATTCGACAGGAAATTGGTAAAGCTTCTATGTCTGGAATGTTCTATTTGAGAGATGTTTTTTAGTTCATCATTTACAGTTTCAATAATAGAGCGTTTTCTGAGTAAAATTTTATCACTCATTGTCATCAAAGTGTTCTTCATGTTATTCTTAATGTGGGTAATTAAATGTATTCCATCATCAAAGAGAAGTTGCATTAAATCTTTACCAACATACCCTTTGTCTGCATATAATTTACCGTAAATTTTTCTAAGAAGTTTTTATTTTTTAAAGGTGTTCTGTCATCTATATTTGCTTGAGTAATAGTGAAATTTAAGATCTCCCCTTTATCGTTTATTACAATATGAAGTTTAAATCCATGAAACCATCCCATGGTAGATTTTCCAGTAGTAGCAATACCTTTGAACACTTTATTGTTTTTTATTCGCTTTGGTTTACATACTCTAACAAGGGTAGAATCTACAAAAGAAATACCTGTAGATTCCCCTAAGTAGCATGTCTTTAAAAACAAGGTCATCATCATTAAATTTTGCTGCTTTAGCTCTACAAATCTATTGTATGATACCGTATTAGGAAACTCTTGTTGCATATGCTTTTGGACATAATGAATTTAAAAATGCTTAAAGGTTCTAAACCCACTTAATTGAAATAAGATAGTGATAGTAACCACTTCACTTTTAGACATTATTGAAGGTTGTTTTGCGGGGTTCCCTAAAAGATGTTTTTCTACAACTAGGTCATATTCCTTTGAAAACTCATCAACCAAACAGAAAATTTCAGTAACTTTAGTGTAAATTATCATAGATAGATTTTTAGATTAATAAATTGAATTTCAGCACTTTAAATTATTGAAAATCTATCTTTTTTAATGTCAAAATAATATCTAATTATTAATCGAACTCAGGTTAATAAATAAAAATCATTATAATCTTCTAAATGCCATGATTTCTGTAATCTAGATTTATCTGAACAGATTAGACCTCGATAAGACTTTCTCCTTTAATTTTACTCCTATTTCCATATGTTAATCATGCGAAAGAAAAGTGTTTTCTATATGCTATCTAAATAGCGGAACCTTCAGTTATTTTATTTACAGATGTGAGCTTATCCTAAAAGTATTTAGAAGATTACAAGTGAATACTCTCTCAAATGTTTTTTGCTCTATATAATACAGAGGTTTTAAATCAATCGTGTCCTAAATAATATTAAATGCTCATTTTTTTCATTGATAAAAAAACGAACCAAAAAAATCTAGGCTTACGAACTTTTATCTAAATTTTTCGTTCACCATCTAAATTTAAAGAACTCGAAACTTAAATTCAGATAAGTAGATACATTTGTTTAGCTCAAACAGCTTTAAATTTCACGATACTTTCTCTTCAAATTTTACGATAAATTTTCGATAGGCCAACAAAAAAAACAAAATTCAACATACATAGAAAAAGTATCCCCTCAGTACAAGTAATTCTATAAAGTCAACGTCGTTATATCTTTTTTGAAAAAGAGAATAATCGTTTAGGACGCTATAGGTTTTAAATCAATTTTTTGTGTAAATATTTTTTTATTTATAAACACAAAGATAAGTTTTTTATCTTCATAATATTTATTTAGGTTTGTCTAAACTTTTAATTAGCTAACCAAATAAATAAATTTAGAACAAATGAAATGTATATTTTGCTTTATGTTTTTGATAGGATTTGTCGTCTCGGCACAACAATCTAATACAACTATTTCAGGAACTATTACTTCCGAAGGTAAACCCGTTGCTTTTGCTAGTATTTATGTTAAATCAGGAATCCAAGGCATCGACACAGACGAAAATGGTGCTTATTCTTTAAACGTTCCTCTAGGAGAAATCACTCTGGTCGTTAAATACCAAGGGTACCTCACACAATCAAAAAAAATTACTGTAACTCCAGGTGCTAATCAAACCATTAATTTTAGTCTAACCGAAGATGCTTTAGGTCTTGACCAAATAGTTGTAACCGCGACAAGAAATCAAATTACCAAAAAGGAGGCTCCCGTTATCGTAAATGTTTTAACTTCAAAATTATTCAGAGCTACGGAATCCATCTCATTAGCAGATGGTTTAGACTACCAACCAGGAGTTCGTGTAGAAACAAACTGCCAAAACTGTGGTTTCACTCAAGTTAGACTTAATGGTCTTGGCGGCCAATATACCCAAGTACTGGTAAATAGTCGTCCAGTTTTTAGTGCACTTAACGGTGTCTATGGTTTAGAACAAATACCGGTAAGTATTATCGATCGTGTAGAGGTGGTTAGAAGTGGAGGTTCTGCCCTTTTTGGATCTAACGCCATTGCGGGTACGGTTAACATTATAACAAAAGAACCTGTAAATAACTCTTGGGATATAAGTTCATATCTTGGATATATTGACGGACAAACACCAGACCGTGTCGTGAATATGAACGCCTCTATTGTAAACGAAGCGTTAACAACTGGAGTTACTGTATATGGTATGTATCGTAATAGAGGTGCATACGACGCAAATGATGATGGTTTTAGTGAAATTACAGAATTGACCAACAACTCGCTTGGTGCAAAAGCATTTATAAAACCTAATGATAACAGTAAAATTGGAATAGATTTTACAGCAATTAACGAATATAGACGTGGTGGAGATCAATTAGATCTTTCTCCACAATTTACAGATGTAACAGAACAACTAGACCATAATACTATATTTGCTGGCCTTGATTACGAATTATTCAACGATGCACGAACAAATTCCTTAACCGCTTATGTCTCTGTACAAAACACAGATCGTGGCAGTTATTATGGTGGATTAGGAGGTGGACGCACACATGCAGATTCCATCGCTGCCAATAATGCCTTTGGTTCTACTAAAGATATGGCTGTAGTTGCTGGAGTAAAATTCATCCATAACTTTAAGAATAACGATATACTTATCACAGGAATAGAATACCAAATGAATGACACAAAAGATGTTATTAATGGTTATAACCGCTTAATTGACCAAACAGTTAATAATTATGGGTTATATGGTCAATATGAATGGAAGCCGACAGAGCGTTTTACCGCCTTATTAGGTGCCCGTCTGGATTATGTAGATGTTGATGGTTACTACACTATAGAAGACATAGAGAGTTCCTCTGAAGTAAATGAAACCGTATTGAGCCCACGTATAACTCTTTTATACAATATTAGCGATGTCATTCAATTTAGAGGAGGTTATGCTAGAGGTTTCCGCGCACCACAAGCATTTAATGAAGACCTTCATATTGCATCTGTAGGTGGAGAACAAAGTTTTGTTATCCTATCTGACGATCTTGAAAGTGAATTTTCAAATGCCTTTACAGCATCTTTAAATTTCACTAAAACTTTTAATAAGACGCAAGCTAACTTCTTAGCAGAAGGTTTTTATACCACACTAAAAAACCCATTCACTATTGTAAGCACAGGAACACCTTTACCTAATGGTTCTATTTTAGAAGAAACACGTAATGGAGAAGGTGCCTATGTTGCAGGAACGAATTTAGAGTTAACGGTTTCACCTAATTCAGCGTTATTTTTTCAAGGCGGAATAACGATCCAAAAATCAGTTTATAAGGAAGACCAGTTACTTTTTGAATCTGACGGAAGTGTAGTTGGTGAAGATGATGTTATTTTAGAAGAATTTCCACGCTCCCCTAATGTTTATGGATTTATAATGGCGAACTGGGAAATGATTGACGATTTAAGACTCGATGTTACTGCTAACTACACGGGTACTATGGTAGTTCCTCATATTATAAGTGATACTGGATATATGGAATTAGTTGATACTGATGACTTCTTTGACATGAACATTAAACTAACCTATCACTTTGATCCTATGGATGCTTTCCATGTAGAAGTAAGTGGTGGAGTGCAAAATATTTTTAACAGCTATCAAGATGATTTTGATTCTGGTGCAGGACGTGATTCTACTTATATCTACGGCCCTAACCAACCAAGAACAGTCTATGTTGGATTAAAATTTGGAGATTTTTAAATACATCGTACAATGCTAAGATTACTACTTTATTCATTTGTTATTTTGGGAGGATATTCCAATGCAATCTCGCAAAACTTCGACGAGATTCATTGGAAAACCTTTTCTGAATTAGAAGCCGCTTTAAACGAAAACCCAAAACCTGTTTTCATCTTTTTTAATGCCGAATGGTGCGCCTATTGTAAAAAAATAGAACGTAAAATATTTACAAAATCAGATGTTATAAAAGAAATTAATGCCGACTATTATGCCGTACAAATGGATGTAGAAACTAAAGACTCTATTGTCTTTGACAATACTGTATTCACCAATAAACAATCGCTTACACAACGTAATGGCATACATGAAATTCCACTCTTATTAGCTGCAAGAGCCGATTTTCCTTTTTCAATACCAGCCACGATTATTTTAAATAAAGATTTTACAGTAAAAAATAGAGTTTTTGAATATTACACTTCTGGTGAATTATTGGATCTATTAAATTTAAAATAGAACATACTTTTGGAGATATGCCAAAAGGATTTAGTGCCGCAAGGTATATAAGTTTGTCTAATTTACTCAAAACTTCAGGAAGCTATATCAGATAGTTTTTCATTGTTGTCCGCTAAAAGAAACAAGACCGCTCCGTTGTTAGATATAAGACAAAAGACTTGATTGTAACTGGTTGAAATACATGTTAGTAATAATTTATCTGTTAATAAAACAGACATAAATACTTATATTTTAAAAAGTAAGTCGATTGATTTTTATTATAAATTTTTTCATACCAGTGCTTTAAGCTGAAATCAAGAATTTTAATCAGAGACAAATGATAGTTTTTATAGGAGTATAGAATAATGGTGTTAAGGTATAAAAATTAAGATCTCAAAGGCTTTGCAGTGTCTTATTAGATATGACTGAAAATATTAATACAAAAACTATTAATGAATTAGTATCGTTTAATGGCAGCCACAGCCATCACCGTCAGAACCGCAAGCTTTTTTTGGCTTGTTTTTTTTCCAAAAGTATTTTTTAATTATGAAGGCAATTGCAAATCCCAAGGACGCAAAAACTAGTATGTTTTGGATGATGGTATTCATAATTTAATAGTCGTTTTTAAAGTAAATACTTTCACTCTTTATTTTAAAATCTGAAAAGCTATTAAAGCTGAAAAATAAGCCATTCCTGTCATAACTACCAATTGTAACACAGGCCATTTCCAACTATTGGTTTCTCTTTTTACAATGGCTAAAGTACTCATACATTGCATGGCAAACGCGTAAAACAATAATAGTGAAATTCCTGAAGCAAAATTAAAGAGGGGACCTCCCAAAATAGGGTTTACTTCGCCAGCCATTCGGTTTTTAATTGTTTCTTCTTGGTCGTTTCCAACGCTGTAAATTGTTGCCAACGTTCCAACAAATACTTCACGAGCTGCAAACGAACTTACTAGGGCAATCCCAATTTTCCAGTCGTAACCCAAAGGTCTAATTGCAGGTTCGATAGCATGACCAGCAATACCTATATATGAATGTTCAAGTTTATAAGAATCTATTTTATGATCTAAATCGTCTTGAGATAAATTTTCCGAAGCATATTTTTCAGTCATTATACTATCTGCATTATTGAAATTTTCACCAGGACCATAAGAAGCTAAAAACCAAAGAATAATAGAAATAGCAAGAATAATTTTACCAGCTCCAAATACAAACGATTTTGTTTTTTCAAGTACAGTTAAAGCGACATTTTTTAATAATGGCAATTTGTAATTTGGCATTTCGACCACAAAAAACGTTTTGCTTTTAAGTTTCATCATACGGTCTAGAACATAAGCAGCACAAATGGCTGTTCCAAATCCTAGTAAATACAATAACATTAAAGTAAGTGCTTGGTAGCTAAGTCCTAGAAATCTTCCTTCAGGAATTACCAACGAAATAATAATTAAATATACAGGAAGCCTAGCAGAACAGGTTGTAAAAGGAGTAACTAGAATGGTAATTAAACGTTCTTTCCAACTTTCAATATTACGGGTTGCCATAATTGCAGGAATAGCACAAGCTGTACCAGAAATTAAGGGCACAACACTTTTTCCGCTTAATCCAAATCTGCGCATAATACGATCCATTAAAAAGACGACACGACTCATATATCCACTTTCTTCTAAAATGGAAATGAATAAGAATAGGAAGGCAATTTGTGGAATAAAAATAACGATTCCTCCCAGTCCAGGAATTATTCCTTCGGCTAATAAACTTGTGAAAGCTCCAGTTGGGAGTTCGTTTTTAACCCATTCACTAAAAGCTGCGAAAGACGAATCGATAAAATCCATTGGTGCGCTAGACCATTCGTAAATAGCTTGGAAAATGGTTAGTAAAATGAAAAGAAAGATAATGTATCCCCAAACTTTATGCGTTAAAATACGATCCAATTTAGTACGTAAATCTTTCGCTTTAGATGGATCTATAGTTTGTCCTTTTTTAAGCGTATTATTAATAAACTGATAGCGTTTTATGGTTTCTTTTTGCTGTAATCGCTTTAAGTCTGTTTTACTTTTTGTTTTAAAATCGGAAACGGCTTCAAATTCGTTTCTATCGGTTTTTCCGAAGTTTACATCCTGAGTAATTACTAACCACAATTTGTAAAGTAACTGATTTGGAAATACTTTTTGTAAACGTTCAAAATAAGGTTTATCTATTTCCGAAGCATTTAAACAAGGCGTTGTAGATTGCTCTCTGTAATTAGCAATTAGATTTTTTATTTGATCTATACCTTCATTCTTTCGGGTACTAACAACCGCTATTTTAGTTTGTAATTCCGATTCTAAATACGGGATATCTAATGTAATTCCACGACGTATCATTCGGTCTGACATGTTAATAACAAGAATGGTCGGAATTTCTAAATCTTTTATTTGTGTAAAAAGGAGTAGATTTCGTTTTAAATTTTCCACATCACTAACAACTATAGCGATATCGGGGAAATCTTTATCGTTTTTATTCAGAAGTAATTCAATAACCACATTTTCATCTAAAGAAGACGCATTTAAACTGTACGTTCCTGGAAGATCTATAATATGTGCTTTTAAACCACGTGGTAATTTGCAGATACCTTCTTTTTTTTCAACAGTAATCCCAGGGTAGTTTCCTACTTTTTGATACAATCCCGTTAGGGCATTAAATACCGATGTTTTTCCTGTATTAGGATTTCCTATTAAAGCAACATTGATTTGTTTACTCATGCGATAATTTTTCAATTAAAATATGGCTTGCAGTATCTTTTCTTATCGCCAAATGTGTGCCATTAATGTTTAGATAAAGAGGATCTTTAAAAGGTGCAATTTGCACAAGTTCTACCTGATTGCCCGGAAGACAACCCATTTCTAATAGTTTTAACGGAATTTGATCGGATGAAACATCTGTTATTACAGCAGTTTCACCACGTTTTAGATGAGCTAGAGTTACTTGCAAACTTATTTAGATTGATTTTAAAGAAGCAAAAGTAAGGTAAAAAGTAATGCTAAAAAAATTGTGACACTAAAACTACTTTTTATATTCCCTTTTAAGGATTTCTATGTCTATTAATAATTGTTTTATTGCTTCAGGATCTGTGCCATCGTAAAACCCTCTGATTTGTTTTTTCTTATCGATAAGCATAAAGTTTTCGGTGTGAATCATGTCGTATTCATCGCCGTTTCCAACGGTTTTTACTGCCAAATAACTTTTTCTAGCCAGTTCGTAAATGTGTTTTTTATCGCCTGTAACTAAATTCCACTTGGCATCATTCACGCCTTTTTCTAAAGCATATTTTTTTAATTGGGCAACATTATCAATTTGTGGTGTTACGGAGTGCGAGAGTAACATAACCTCGTCGTCATTTAAAATTTCTTTTTGAATGTTGGCCATATGGTCCGTCATGATTGGGCAAATAGTTTGGCAGGTAGTAAAAAAGAAATCGGCTACATAAATTTTATCTTTATAATCGTCTTGAGTAACAGTTTTTCCATTTTGATTAATTAAACTGAAGTCGGCTATTTTATGATATTTTCTAACATCGTAAAGTGTACTGTCTACCAATTCCTGTTCAACTTGCGACGGTTGATAAATAGGTAGCGGTTTTTCGACATCCAAAATATTGTAAATAATAGAAATGATTACCACCGAAATAAGGAAAAAAACGATGGCGAAGTATTTGTAATCTTTAAAAAATGATAACATATTCTTGTTTTAATCGTGAGGGGTACAAAAATACAAGTTAAATTAAGTTTAACGGACTCCTTTTTATAATAAAAGCGTGTTAAAAAAGAGGTGTTATTGCGTTTATTTTTTTTTACGACTTTAAAAAACGTATTTTTGCGCGTTAAAATATAACCGTAAAAACTTCATGGAGTTTATAATTAAGATTTCTCAATTTCTATTAAGCCTTTCTCTTCTTATTGTATTACACGAGCTAGGCCATTTTATTCCTGCAAAATTATTTAAAACCCGTGTCGAAAAATTCTATTTGTTTTTCGATGTCAAGTTTTCTTTATTTAAAAAGAAAATAGGAGATACGGTTTATGGTATTGGGTGGTTGCCTTTAGGTGGTTACGTAAAAATATCAGGAATGATAGACGAAAGCATGGACAAGGAACAAATGGCTTTACCGCCACAACCTTGGGAATTTAGATCTAAACCAGCTTGGCAGCGTTTAATTATTATGCTTGGTGGTGTAACTGTAAATTTTGTTCTAGCAGCACTTATTTATATGGTTATGGCATTTGCTTATGGTGAAACAGATATTGCTACAGAAAGTATTACAGATGGGTATTTAATTACAAATCCTATTCTGGAAAATATGGGTGCGCAAACAGGAGATATGGTTCTGGCTATAAATGGTGATCCTGTAACAGGGTATTTAGCTATGAGGCCGAAGTTAATTGAAGCCAAAACCATTACTATTAACCGTAATGGGGAAGAAATAACCTTGACCACTCCAGTAGATTTCTTAGGACAATTAAGTACAAGCGAAGACAGAACATTGTTTGAATTACGTATGCCGTTTGTAGTGGCACAAGTTCCAGATTCTTCTGCTAATAAAGGCGTAGACCTAAAACAAGGTGATATTATTACTGCCGTAAATAATACTAAATTAAAATATTTTGACGAGTTCCGTTCTATTTTAGAATCTGTTAAAGGACAAACAGTAAATGTTGAAGTTTTAAGAGATAATGAAACTTTTTCTAGAGCACTTAAAGTCGATGAAGATGGTAGGTTTGGTATTTCTTATTTTCCAACAGCTAGTGCAGAAACACTTCAGGAGTTAGGTTACTATAATGTAATTACTAAAACATACGGAGTAGTAGAAAGTATTGGAGTAGGAGCAACTATGTTTAAAGATCAGATTGTAGGCTATTGGGCACAGTTAGGGATGATATTTAACCCAAATACAGGTGCATATAAAGGAGTAGGTGGATTTAAAGCTATTTTTGATGTCTTTCCTAGTACGTGGAGTTGGCAACGATTCTGGGGCATTACAGCATTCTTGTCGATTATGTTAGGTGTGCTAAACTTATTACCAATTCCAGCGCTAGACGGTGGGCATGTTATGTTTTTACTATACGAAATGATATCTGGACGTAAACCAAGCGATAAATTTTTAGAGAATGCACAAATGGTTGGATTCTTCATTCTTATAGCGTTAGTGCTGTTTGCGAACGGAAATGATATCTTTAAAGCAGTGTTTAAATAATTTTTTTAAATATTTTTTTAAAAAGCTTTGTGCAATTGAAATAAAGTTCTATATTTGCACTCGCTAATGCAAAACACTCCTTCTTAGCTCAGTTGGTTAGAGCATCTGACTGTTAATCAGAGGGTCCTTGGTTCGAGCCCAAGAGAGGGAGCAAAGCTAGCTAAAAGCCTTACAGAAATGTAGGGCTTTTTTTATGCGTTATACTTTGGTGCTAGTGGTGTGGTGTATAGTGAGGGTTTTCGTGTTGTAGGTGGTAATAGTTTGTAATAGGAGAATATCGTGTGTTTAGATGATTTCTGGTGCCCCTACGGGTGCCCCAATTTATTCTCTGGTGCCCCATTTTATAACTTTGAAAAGAATGCCAATTGTCAAATCTTAATACAATTGGTTATGCAACAACAAACAATGAAGGTTTTATTCGTAATTAAGAAGGATAAAACAAACAGTAAAGGTATTTGTCCTATAAAATGTAGGGTAACATATCTAAAGAAAAGAAGGGAGTTTTCAACAGGACAATTCGTAAATCCTGAACATTGGAATAGTAAATCTCAGAAAGTAACTTCACAAGATCCTAACAGTAATATCTTAAACGGTGAGCTTTTAATTATTCAACAAAAGCTTAAAAAAGTGTATTTGAATATACAACTTAATAGCATTGACTTTAATGCAGAGGATATTTGCGATTCATATTTTGGTCGTAATATCAAATTAGAAGATACGGTGGTAAATACGTTTAAAAGGTATTTAAAGAAACTGGATAAGCTCGAAGGGAAAGAAATTAAACAATCTACAATTAATAAGTTTCAATACGTATGTAACGATGTTGAAAGCTTTGTGTATGCTAAATATAAGAAGAAGGATATTCCGTTAGGTTCACTAAGTCTACAGTTTTTAGAGGATTTTGAATACTATTTAAAAACAGAAAAGAACCAAAAGCAAATTACTACAAATAAGGCTATACAGCGGTTTAGAAAGCCTATTAGAATAGCTGTAGCTGAAGGTTATTTAGAAAAAGATCCATTTGTACTACACAGGACTAAAACGGTTAAAAAACAGGTTGTATTTCTGTCTACAGAGGAGTTGTTGAAGCTAGAGAATTATGGCTTTACACAAGCTAGACTAAATCTAGTAAAGGATTTATTTGTATTCTGCTGTTATACAGGGTTAGCCTATAATGAGCTCTCTAAATTAGAAGTAAAACACATTTCAATTGGGTTTGATAATAATTTATGGATAAATATGATTCGAGATAAAACATCTAAACCTATCAGTATTCCACTGCTTCCAAAAGCTAGAGTCCTAGTAGATAAATACAAGCAAGAAAATGGTCTAATCTTCCCTAAAATCAGTAACCAAAAATTCAATTCATATTTAAAAGAGATAGCTCCGGTTATAGGTGTAGAAAAGAATTTAACGACACATATAGCCAGAAAAACATTTGCATCTACTGTGCTGCTTTATAACGATGTTCCTATGGAGATTGTTAGTGAATTATTGGGGCATTCAAGTATGAAAGTAACACAAGAAAGTTATGGAAAGGTGGTTCAAAAGAAGGTGAGTGAGGCTATGATTAAGTTAAAGAGTAAATTATAATTTCGTTTTACGGGAAACCGTAAAATAGCTAAGTGCTTTATATTTAAATTTATAACAATTATTTAATTGTTAATATATGTGGACGAATATTATTTATGGAGCTTTTGTTGTTTGGGGGATTGTTTCCTTTTTTCAAATGTATTGGGCTTTTACCAATGAACGAGTTAACCCTTATTTATATAATGCAATTCCAAACGTTTTCACAACATTAGGAGTCTTAGGTACATTCATAGGTATTTATGTTGGTCTGCAAGATTTTAATCCTACTGATATTACAGCTAGCATTCCAACATTACTTGAGGGGTTAAAAGGTGCGTTTGTTACATCTATTTTGGGGATAATGCTTTCAATTATTTTTGGTCGAATTAGTGAAATTGTTTTAGGTTATTCAGAAAGTAAAAAAGAACCAGAACCCACAGATGAGGTTAGTGCCTTAAATCTACTAATTCAGGAAGTATCTAGATTTAATATTTCTAATTCAGAAAAATTAAGTGAATTAAAGCAAGTGTTAAGTGGTTCACAGGAGGGTTCCGTTGGTAGTATTTTATTTAATATGAGAATGGATCAATTAGAAAGTTATAAAGAATTTCAAAAACAAAATATTGAATTAGATAAGATTTCAACGGCATTAGGTACGGATCAAGCTAATAGCTTGTTAACTCAAATAAAGAAACTTAGATTAGAGGGAGTTAACCATAATAAACTGGTTCTTGAAGACAATAAAAAAGTATATGATTTTTTACAGAGAGCAAGTACGTATTCTGGTGAAAATCAATTAAAGATTTATGAATCTCAGAAAGATGCTTCATATAATTTAAATGTGCAAGTAGGGGTAGTTGTCGATCATATGACTAAAAACAGTAATCTAATTCAAACCAAATTTGATGAATTTAGCACATTGCTTGCCAAAAATAATACAGAAGCATTAGTTGAGGTTATGAAAAGTGTTACAGAACAGTTTAATGCACAAATGTCTGAGTTGATAAATAAGTTGGTTCAGGAGAATTTTCAAGAGTTAAATAATAGTGTTAAAACACTAAATGATTGGCAAATGGAGAATAAAGAGATGGTTGCAGACTTAACTAAGAAGCACACGCAGACTGTAAATGAATTTAAAATAAGTTCTGAAAACATTCAAAAATTTTCTAAAGTGTCTTCTGAAATAGTTGTTAATACTGATAAACTAACGAATAAGAACAGTGAATTAATTACTTTAATTAATACGCTTAAACAAGTCATTTTAGAAGATAATCGTTTTAAGGATTCGACAAAGAACCTTTTAGATGCAATTGGTAAAATAGAGAAAAATATTAATGCATTCGATAAGACAACACATAAATTAAATGATTGGATAGATAAGGAGAGAGGTGTAAAACAATCTGTTTCATTATTAATGGCCCAATTAGAGGATATAAGTAAGATAAAGGAGTATAATGGAGATTTTTGGAAGCAGACCAAAAAACAGTTAAATGAAGGTGTAGGTGTAATAAGTAATACATCGGATATGCTTAATTCTAGCTTAAACGGTATTAATAGAGAATTTCAAACTCAGTTAAGTTCAACTTTAACGAGTTTGGATGAGTTAATTCAGAGGTTAATGCGTAATCAAAGAAACTAATGATTAAAAATTCAGAATCCTCATGGATATCATTTTCAGATTTAATGACCGCTTTAATGGTGATTTTTATGTTTATTGCGATCTCCTATATTTCCGAAGTTGAAAAAGAAAAAGATAAAGTTGAGATTATTTTAAATGATTTTCAAAATACTAAGGATAGTCTTTTAGTAGACTTAAAAAATGAATTCAGTAAAGATTTTCAAGATTGGAATGTCGAGATGGATGATAATTTATCTATTAAATTCACTAATCCAGATATATTATTTGCGAAAGGGAAGAAAAATCTAAGACCAAAGTTCAGAGAGGTTTTAGATAGTTTCTTACCTAGGTATTTTAATATATTACTTTCAGATCAATATCGATCAAAAATATTAGAGATTAGAATTGAAGGGCATACCGATAAGAGTACTGCATGGGCATACGATAAGGATCCATATATAAGTAATATTATGTTGTCCCAAGAGAGGTCGACTGAGGTTTTAAAGTATTTTAAAGATTCAGATTATTATAATAATTTAAGTCAAAATTATAAGAGCCAATTATTGTTTATGCTAACATCTAATGGGTTGTCGTTTGGAAGGATGCTTGATAATGATAAGGAGTTAGTGGAGGTTACTAAAAATGAACCAAATGATATTTATTCAAGGCGTGTAGAGTTTAAAATCGTGACTAGAACAGAAGAAGCATTTGATGAAATTTTAAAACAGCTTAAATAATGGCAATTCATTCCTTCAATATTTCACATAAGTTTTTGGATAACATAAATGTTCCAAGATTAGATTTCTACGATAGTAATGTAGTGCTAAAAGATGTTGATTTTATAAAAGCTAAGGATGCCGGCAATATTGAATTTAGAAAGGATGGAGTTTATCTTAAACATAGAGGGAATTGGATTAGAGGGTATTATTATATGAATTCATATAAAATTAAGGAGTTTGGTAATCCTAGATTTCATCTTTTTAATTGTCAAACTATGAAGCAGAAATCTATGTTTATCGGTGATTATCATTGGTCTAATGCTGATTCTGTGAAAGTTCTTGAACGAGCAAATCACCAATGGAAAGAAGACTTGGTGTTGCCCTTGTGTAGTTTTTGTTCTAAAATGTTAAATGAAAATATTTCAGATACTGAAGAATTTTTTGATAGCAATGATAGTGTTGAGTTTTATGATGAAGATAAAACCACTAATATAATTCCAGATAATCAGCATAATATATATGGCTACCCTATTAACTGGAAAGAAATAGCTTCAGCTTTCAAAGATCAGCACGGTTTGAAATGTGATGATTGTGGTTTTAAATTAAACGATAAACATAAAGCATTTTATTTTGATGTAGATCATGTAAATGGTTACGATAAAAACGATTGTTCTAATGATAATTTACAAATTTTATGTAAACTATGTCATACCTATAAGGATAAGCATCATTTAAAACAAGCTAAATTATATCCATATAGGTCTGAAACTCTTCATGAGTTAGTTAGAAATTATGAAAATCAGTTATTAAAAATTAATAACCCTTACTTGTCTTTGTATTTTGAAAATTTCAAAAATTTTTTAAAAGGATAATTTTTATCGAAAGAAGTTACTTCAATATTATAATACTAGGTTTACGGGTAGTCGTAAAATATATCGTAGGGAATAAATTAATTTTGATGTTATAACAACTAACCCAAATCAATATGAAAAAAATTACTCTAATACCATTATTTTTAATGCTGTTCACTTATGTATCTATGCAAGGGCAAACAACAGCGATACCTGATCCTAATTTTGAACAAGCTTTAATAGATCTAGGTATTGATGATGATCCTATTATTAATGGTGTTGTGTTTACTTCTAATATAAGCGTAATTGATAAGTTAGATGTTTCTAATAAAAATATATCAGATTTAACAGGTTTAGAAGATTTTATAGCTTTAACTAGTTTAAATTGTAATGAAAATATGATTAACAGTTTGGATGTAGCCTCAAATGTGAACCTAATGTTTTTATTCTGTAATAATAATCAGCTTAGTCAATTGGATGTAACTTCAAATCTTAATTTAAGGTGGTTGTATTGTGAAAGGAATGAATTAGTCAGTTTAGATATAAGTTTAAATACTAAGTTGGATGCCTTGTTTTGTTCTTGGAATAAACTTTCTAGTTTGAATTTAAGTTCTAACTTGGAATTACTCCAGCTTTATTGTCAATGGAATCAGTTAACGAGTTTAAATGTAAATTTAAATACGCGTTTACATCAGTTGTGGTTCGGGGGGAACCAATTAAAAAGTATAGATGTAAGTCAAAATCTCCTTTTAGCAGAACTAGATTTTTCGGGAAATCAAATAGGTAGTTTGGATGTAGGTTTAAATCCTGATTTGGAATTATTATGGTGTCAGGGTAATTATCTTAAAGAGTTGGATTTGAGTTCTAATTCTTTTTTATGGCAGTTTAGATGTGAGGATAATCAATTAACTTATCTAGATCTAAGAAACGGAAATAATACTGAAATTTGGCATTATAATTCAAAAAATAATCCTGAATTAACATGTATTTATGTTGATGATGCCTCTTTTAGTGCTGCAAATTGGACTGATATTGACGCTAATTCTACATTTGTAAATAATGAAGAAGAATGTAGTACTCTAAGTATAGAAGATTTCAATTCTTTGAATAGCAAAGTATATTACAGTAGCTCTATTAAGACTATTACAATTTCATCTCCATTAAATATTACGGCTGTTCGTGTTTATTCATTATCAGGTCAGGAATTACAATCTTTTAATTCTAATCCAAAAACCATTCAGGTCAATAATCTTTCAACAGGAATTTACATTATTCAGATAGATTCAGAAAAAGGAAGAGAAGTTAAAAAGATCATTAAGCATTAAATTTATTTTTAAAATAATATAATCCAAGAGCCCCAGAAATGAGGCTCTTTTTTTTGTAATTTTTTAAAATAATTTTTCAATTTCTACAAGAACCTACTAATCCATATATCAACCCCCCAGCCTTTGTAAATTGCGGGATACCCCGCCTTATGTTTAACAATTAAAAATTTACACAATGGTTACAATTAAAGATTTTAAAACAATTAAGAAAGAAAACGGTGAGGTGTTTCATGCACTTATCGTTCAAGGTGGAGTAGAGTCAGTTAAAAGTCAGAAGACTGGGAGGTTGTACTTTACGGTAAGAACTGCAACTGTTCCGACTACATTCGATGAAGCTGTATGTAAAAGCATCCTCGGTACTCAATTTGATGGTCAGATTAAGAAAGTAATGTGTGATCCGTACACCTATGTAGTTGAATCTACAGGTGAGCTGATTGAATTAAAACATCGTTGGGAGTTTGTCGACGAAAGTTTAGAAGTATTGCAGGATCATGTCATCCAGCAATCAGACAGTATTAATTAAGAGTTAGTAACAAAACATATAGAGGAGAGCTTCAGAAATGGAGCTCTTTTTTTATGTCCAAAAATGAAGTAAAACAATTTAAAAATCAAGAATATGAAATTACAAGTAGCAAAAAGAGAACAGGTAAAATTAAGAATTGGTTTAAGTGGAGCAAGTGGCTTCGGAAAGACCTTTTCTGCGTTGTTGTTAGCGTATGGTATAACAAACGATTGGAGTAAAATAGCAATCATTGATACAGAGAATAATAGCGCTAATTTATACGCTAATCTAGGCGAGTTTAACGTCTTGCAACTTCAGGAACCATATGCCCCAGAAAGATATATTGAGGCTTTAAATACGTGTCAAAATGCAGGTATGGAAGTCGTGATAATCGATAGTGTATCTCACGAATGGATGGGTACAGGAGGTTGTTTGCAAATCCACGAAAAGCTTGGAGGTAGGTTTCAGGATTGGGCTAAAATAACGCCTCGACATCAATCTTTTATAGATGCTATACTAAAGTCGTCTTGCCATGTTTTAACGACAACAAGACGTAAGATAGACTACTCTATGGATGTTAATTCAAGCGGCAAAACTAAAGTGGTTAAGCATGGAACAAAAGAAATTACACGAGATGGTTTTGAATATGAACTTACAGTAAACTTCGAATTAATTAACGATAATCATATGGCTATATCAAGTAAAGATAGAACAGGATTGTTTACAGGGAAGCCTGAATTTATTATTAATGGATCTACAGGTAGAAAATTAAAAATGTGGTGCGAGCTAGATGATTTAATTGCCAAAGCTCAAATAGATATTAATAATTGTGAAACGGTTGAAGGGTTACGTCATATCTATCAGAAATATATAGCGATTAAAGATTCAATTCAGCCTAGTATTCTTAAACGCAAGACAGAAATAGAAAACGTAACCTCTCAAGTTATTTCTTCTAATAACATTTTAAATAATAGATAATATGGATTTAGTACTAAATAATAATTCAAGCCACGTCATTGAAGATGTTGTGGTTATGAAAGCAAATAATAAGAGTGGATTTATAGAGGCAAATACGGAATCGGTTACATTAAACCATTTAAGAGACGAGTGTATTATACCTGTGTTTTCTAAAGATAATGAAAGTACGATAAGTCATTTTCAATTTGTAGATCAAACTTTTCAAGCCGTTAAATCGAGTTTTCCTGGTATTAAGGTGAATATGCCAGACATACGTGTTAGTCATGTAATTAAAGGTAGAATTCCTTCTGCAATTGGTAAGCCAGCAAAGGAGCTATTGGATAATGAAAAAACCATTTATTATGAACGCTGTGCGTTTCTAATTAATATACCAGATATAACGAGTACTGTTAGCGGTAACAAACTAACGTTAAGTGTAGGCGGTGTTCGAAGCTTAAATCAAGAAAACCTTTATAGTAGAAAGTCAGTTGAGAAGTTCAAGATATTCATAGGGTACACGAATAAGGTGTGTACGAACCTTTGCGTTAGCACAGATGGGTTATGTGATGATATACGGATTAGTTCGATTTCAGAGCTAGACGAACGTATGGAGAAATTGTTTAACGGATACGATTTTAAACAACATTTAGAGGAATTAAACCAGATGCAGAATTATGTGCTTAACGAATCACAATTTGCACATCTAATTGGTAAGATCCGAATGTTCCAAAGTATGCCAAAATCTGAGCAACATAATATTTTTAAGTTTAATATGAACGATTCTCAGATAACTAAAATGGTTAAGGAGTATTACAATTGTCCAAACTTTAAACGAGCTGAAAACGGCTCTATAGACATGTGGCGTGTATACAATTTATTGACTGAAGCTAACAAGTCATCCTACATCGATAATTATCTAGAACGTAGTTTGTGCGCTTTTAAGTTTACACGAGATCTATGTAATTCGTTAGAAAATGAGCGTTCAAATTGGTTCTTAAATAATTAATAATACATAATTCAACAGGTTTTATGAATTCAAAACAATGGGCGGAGTTATTAAAATACGCTTCGCCTAAAAGTATTCTGGTGGTAAATAGTGAAAATAGAGTAATCGAATTAAAATGTCCTTTCAATGTTGAGGTTAAACATGACATTGGAATGTCAAAAAAGAATGATGTATGTCAGGTAACTAGCGTGAAAATTTCAACCAATATGACGACCGTTTTTATTATAAACGGAGAAGCGTATTACTACTATCATTTTTACATTTTGCTATAGAATAAAGTGGTTTATGCTGTATTTTGGATAATCAAGCTTTTGAGATGGTTTTTACACTCTAAACACAAAACCCCTGAAAATGCAATTGCAATTAATAAAAGGGCTGATGTTTTTGTCAGTCCTTTATTTTGTCAGGCACGAAAAATGAGGGTCCTAGTAAAAGTAAATATGACTAATTGACAATTTTTTATTCTTTTAATTATATGGTCCAATAATAGATAATAGGTTGTAAATGAATTCTATAAAAATTAAATATTAAGAATTCACATATACTACAGAGGCAGAGGTACTGCTCTCTATTAAGGCAAGTTCAAATGCCTCGACAAAAATTTTTAACAATTATTTATTAATAAATTTAATCAGAAGGATTGATTAAATACAAAAGTTCGGCGTTATTTATTAATGGAGCGGACAGGACATTTAATTTTAAAATTTAGAAGAATGACGAAAAAATTAAATAAAAATAAACAGAGTAAAAACACTGAAATTCCATATGATTTTATAGCAACATCGAAGGTGGTTAGAATAATGTTTGACCCAGCTACTGCCGATATTTTAGCAGTATTAATCTATAAACATAAATACTGGGAAGAAGAAGGTAAGTTAGAACCATATAAAGGAAAAATAGGGTTTTATATAAGCTATTCAGATATTAAAGAAGAAACAGGTTTCTCTGAAAATATTATTAAAAAGAGAATTAAACAATTAAAAAAGGCAGGATTAATTGAAACTGCACAACAAGGTTTAGGTAAACCAAATTATTATTATTTAGATATAAATTATATCCATGAATATATTAAAGACAATGAGCCCGCATACGAGAAATGGAGGTTAGATGTACGTAATGAAAATGCCGTGCCAAGTGTCGAAAACAGTAAGAAGGTTGAAAGTTACCTTTCAGGAAGTGAAGAAAATGACTTTCAAGAATATCAAAATTCTCCTACAACTAAGAACAAGAATACTAAGAACAAGATTACTAATAATCTTACTAACCCCATAAATGGGGTGATTGAAGAGGATGATTTATATGATAAGCAAAGTGAATTAGAAGATTTAATTGAAAAGCTTAAAAGTATTGAAAATGCTTATCCTATTGAGGAAGAAGATTACAGGCAATGTATAAATCAAATTTATGATTGTTTAAAAGCCATAGTGCCAAAGTTTAAAGGGTTTACTATGTCTGAAGAGGATTCTAAGTTAATTGAAAATATGGGGAGGACCAGTTTATATAGTCCTCATATGGCTGGAAAGATTACAACTAACGCTAAAAAAATCATTAGAGGTGATATGGA
Organism: Formosa sejongensis; assembly: GCF_033447105.1. NCBI lineage: Bacteria > Pseudomonadati > Bacteroidota > Flavobacteriia > Flavobacteriales > Flavobacteriaceae > Formosa > Formosa sejongensis. Next base: position 8,123 of record NZ_JAWQUN010000011.1, on the reverse strand, counting down.
AAGCAGATTTGGAAGTTTGCTCGTAGGAGTCAGTAATATGATACATGAAAATGAAGTGCGTTACAGTTAAAATTAAAGTATTAGAGTATGAAAAATAACAAAATAGCAATTATATATACTGTAAAGAATAAAATTACAGGAGAAGCTTACGTTGGGGCAACTACAAATTCAATGCAACAACGTAAATTAGATCATATAGAACGAGCAAATCGGGGAGAGAAGCAACCTTTTGCACAAGCTATAGCAACCTATGGTGCAGATGCATTTATGTGGGAGCAAACAGATACGGCATCAGATTCAAACGAGTTAGCTAGAAAGGAAAAGGAAACAATTAAAGCCTTAAACTCTAAAACTAATGGTTATAATGCAGATGCTGGTGGAGGTTTTAAAAAATCCGTTTATCAATATAGTGTGGAGGACGGAAGCCTTTTAAATACATACGATTGTTTAGAAAACGCATCCAAATCAGTTGGAGTCTGTAAAAACTCAATAGGTAATACGTGCATTGGTCAGAACAAAACGTGCAAAGGTTTTTATTGGAGTTACGATTTAACTGTGCCGTATGTATTAAAGGAGGATCTCCGGAAAAAGAAAGTGCATCAGTATAATTTAAAAGGTGATAAGTTGTCAACTTATAAGTCAGTAGCACAAGCATCAAAACTTAATAATTTATCCAAAACAAGTATCGCTAGAGCGTGCAGAGGAGAACGGAAACAAAGTGGTGGTTATCTTTGGAGTTATTAAAAAATTTAAACCAAGAAAGGGGAGCATAATAGCTCCCTTTTCTTTATTTTAGAAGATTAATTATAAAGCAATCAATGTTCGAACAAACATTTAAAAATATAGACGATCTTTTATATAAAGATTCAGGAGCAGATAGTGAGTTAGATTACATTGGGCAAACCTCGTGGGTGATGTTCCTTAGGTATTTAGATGAGCTAGAGCAAGATAAAGCAGACGAAGCTGAATTAAGAGGTCAAGAGTACAATTACATCTTAGATGATAAATACCGTTGGGGAAGCTGGGCAATGCCTAAAGACGCAGATGGTAAACTAGATATACATGTCTCTTTAACGGGACCCGACTTAGTACAATTTGTAGATGGCGAACTGTTTCCGTATTTAGCAAAGTTTAAGCACACAGCAGAAAGTGCACAAACTATAGAATATAAAATAGGTGAAATCTTTTCTGAACTTAAAAACAAAATTCAAAGCGGATACAATTTACGTGAGATTTTAGAATACGCAGACGAGTTGCCTTTTCGTTCCTCAAAAGATAAACACGAACTAAGCCACCTGTACGAATCCAAGATCAAAAATATGGGTAATGCAGGTCGAAATGGTGGGCAATACTACACACCAAGACCGCTTATTAGAGCGATGGTAAATGTTATAGATCCACAAATAGGAGAAACGGTTTACGATGGTGCAGCAGGCTCTTGTGGCTTCCTGTGCGAGGGATACGAGTACATGTACGAGCGTATGGAAAAGAACACGACTAACCTCAAAACGCTACAAGAAAACACCTTCTACGGTAAAGAAAAAAAGAACCTTGCTTATGTTATCGGGATTATGAATATGATCCTTCATGGCATCGAAGCACCAAACATTATACATACAAATACCTTAGGTGAAAGCATACGCGAAATACAAGAGAAAAACCGTTACAATGTTATATTAGCTAACCCACCATTTGGAGGTAAAGAGCGTAAAGAAGTACAACAGAATTTCGATATTAAAACAGGAGAGACTGCATTCTTGTTTATGCAACACTTTCTAAAAAGTTTAAAAACAGGAGGACGCGCTGCAATAGTTATTAAAAACACGGTACTTAGTAATACAGACAATGCTTCCGTTGCTTTACGTAAGTTACTATTAGAGAGCTGTAATTTACATACTATTCTAGATATGCCCGGAGGTACATTTTTAGGTGCCGGTGTAAAAACGGTAGTGTTGTTCTTCGATAAAGGAGAACCAACTAAAAACATATGGTATTACCAATTAAACCCAGGGCGTAATATGGGTAAAACAAATCCTTTAAACGATAAAGATTTAGAGGCATTTGTTACCACACAAAAAACAAAATCTGAAACAGAACAGTCTTGGAATATTAAAATAGCAGATATAGACGACACAACGTTCTATCTTTCTGTTAAAAACCCTAATACACCTGAAGAAGCTCCATTACGAACACCAGAAGTGATTCTAGCTGAAATGGAGCGTTTGGATATGGAAACCAATTCTATTTTGAATTCAATTAAAGAATTGATATGAGCAACGATTCGAATTTGAAATATTGGAAAGAAGTACTTGAAATTAGAAGTGGTAGAAATCAAAAAGGAGTTGAAGACACTAAAGGTAAATATCCAATACTTGGTAGTGCGGGTAAAATAATGGCTTATGCAAATGATTACATATGTGAAGAGGGAACAACTATAATTGGACGTAAAGGGACTATAAATAACCCTATGTTTATTGAAACGAAATTTTGGAATGTTGATACAGCATTCGGTTTGCATGCTTTAGATGGGTTAAATAAATTTTATTTATTCTATTTCTGTCAGTCTTTTGATTTTACGACTTTAGATAAAGGTTCAGGAAGACCTAGTTTAGTTAAATCAGATTTGTTAAAAATCCAAATTCCAATCCCACCACTCCAAGAACAACAACAAATAGTAGCGATTTTAGATGAAGCATTTACCGCAATAGACCAAGCCAAAGCTAATATTGAAAAAAATATAGAAAATGCTAAGGAGTTGTTTCAGTCTAAACTTAATGACATTTTTAGTCAAACAGGTGATGGTTGGGAAGAGAAAAGTTTGGGCGAGTTGGGTAAAGTTTCAATGTGTAAGCGAATTTTGAAGAAGCAAACTACACCTAATGGCGAAATTCCATTTTATAAAATAGGAACATTTGGAAAAGAGGCAAATGCATTTATTTCAAAAGAGATTTACGATGATTTTAAAAGTAAATATTCTTTCCCAAAGGTTGGAGATATCTTAATTTCTGCTTCAGGTACAATAGGGAGACGAGTAATATATGATGGTATGCCAGCTTATTTTCAGGATTCTAATATTGTTTGGATTGATAATAATGAAGAATTTGTAACTAATGAATATCTGTATCAGTTTTATGGAGTTTGTGATTGGAACCCCTCTAAAGGAGCAACAATTTCAAGATTATATAATTCTGATTTACGGAGGATAAATATTTCATATCCTAGCATTGTAGAACAAAAACAAATTATTCCAAAAATGGAGGAGTTAGGTAAACAAACAATGCAAATTGAATTAAATTATATTCAAAAACTAAAAGATTTAGAGGAACTTAAAAAATCAATTTTACAAAAAGCTTTTGCGGGTGAGTTAACTAATAAAGAGGTGGTGGTTTAAACGACAATGAACGCAATAATCTTATTTGATGGTTATTTGATGAGAGGTGTTAATAACTGAGATGAAGTGCAGAAATACAAGCGTTTTTTATTTGATTGCAGGCTAAAAGGCAACATTAAAAAACAAGTAGTACCAATTAAGCAACAGGCAAAAATTAATAAAAATGTCTATTTTTAGGCGGTTTCTAGCTGTTAAGCAACAGTTGGTAACATATAAGCAACATTATAAATAAAGCTCTGGAAATAGAAGTTATAAAAGTTTCTTGATTCAGTTTTGACTCAAAGGGATAAAAAAACACAAAATTTTGATAAGGTATTGAAAACTATTGCGATTGATGGGTTTTTGTTTCTTGATTCAGTTTTGATTTTAAGTGAAAAAGTATGAACGAATCTCAAACCAAATATGATTATATAGATCCCGCTTTAAAAGAAGCTGGTTGGGGAAGTGTAGAAGGTAGTCGTATTTGGCTAGAGTTTCCTATTACTAAAGGGCGTCTTATTGGTCAGAATAAGCGTGCAGCTCCCTTAAAAGCAGATTATGTATTAGAATATAAAAACAGGCGTTTGGCTGTTATAGAGGCTAAAAAACGAGGTTCGTATTATACAGAAGGATTAGGTCAGGCTAAAGATTATGCAGAGCGTTTAAATATAAGATTCACGTATGCCACAAATGGACTTCAGATTTATGGAGTCGATATGCAACAAAGCATAGAAGGCGATGTATCTAAATACCCGACACCAGACGAGTTGTGGGAGATGACGTTTCCTGAGCCTAAAGAAGATTATAAGGTAGAAATAGAACAATGGAAACAGCGTTTAATGGCTGTGCCATTCGAAGATAGAAGCGGTACATGGCAACCACGTTACTATCAAAATAACGCCATTACAAAGGTGTTAGATGCTATTGCAGAAAAGAATGACAGAATATTATTAACGCTTGCTACAGGTACAGGAAAGACTGCTATTGCGTTCCAAATAGCGTGGAAGTTATTTCATTCTAAATGGAATCTTAGGCGAGATGCAAGCCGTAGACCACGAATATTGTTTTTAGCAGATCGTAACATTTTAGCAGATCAAGCTTTCAATTCGTTTAATGCATTCGAAGAAGATGCTTTGGTGCGTATTGATCCTTCAGAAATAAAGAAAAAGAAACGTGTGCCTAAAAACGGTAGTATCTTTTTTACCATATTTCAAACCTTTATGTCGGGTCCAGACGATTCACCTTATTTTGGTGAGTATCCTAAAGATTTTTTCGACTTTATAATTATAGACGAATGTCATCGTGGTGGAGCTAAAGATGAAAGCTCTTGGCGTGCTATTTTAACGTATTTTGAACCCGCAGTTCAGCTAGGATTAACCGCTACACCAAAACGAGATGTTAACGGAGATACGTATGCGTACTTCGGAGATCCTGTATATATCTATTCTCTAAAAGAAGGTATTAACGATGGATTCTTAACACCCTTTAAAGTAAAAGAGATAAGCACGACATTAGACTCTTACACCTTTACAGACGATGACGATGTAGAGTTTGGAGAAATAGAAGATGGCAGAGAATACACAGAATCAGACTTTAATCGTATTATCGAGATTAGAGAGCGTGAAGCCTATCGTGTAAAGTTATTTATGCAAGAGATTAATCAAGATCAGAAAACGTTGGTGTTTTGTGCTACACAAGTACACGCCTTAGCTGTACGAGATTTGATTAATCAATTTTCTTCTTCAAGGAACCCTAATTATTGTTGTCGTGTAACGGCTGACGATGGAAAGATTGGTGAGCAACATTTACGTGATTTTCAGGATAATGAAAAACGAATACCAACCATATTAACAACCTCTAAAAAATTAAGTACAGGTGTAGATGCACCAGAGATACGTAATATCGTATTAATGCGTCCTGTTAAATCTATGATAGAATTTAAGCAGATTGTAGGACGAGGTACGCGCTTATTCGATGGTAAGGACTATTTTACTGTATTCGATTTTGTAGAAGCACACGAACACTTTAAAGACCCTGAATGGGATGGAGAACCTTTAGATCCTGTAGAACCAACGCCAAGAGGAGAAGGTAAAACATGTACAGAATGTGGTCAGAAGCCATGTCAGTGTGCTAAAGAACCAGATCCATTGTGTTATGTCTGTAATAACGATCCGTGTGTATGTGAAGAAGAACCTGTACGAATGGTGAAAGTCAAGTTGTCAAGTACTAAAGCTCTAGAAATAGATCATATGATAAAGACAACGTTTTGGAGCCCATCGAATGGAGGTCAAATTTCTGCTGTCGAATTTATTAAACTATTATATGGAGATATCCCTAGCCTATTTAAAGATGAAGCAGAATTAAGACGTATTTGGAGTTTGCCTGATACGCGTAAAAAACTAATAGAAGCCTTATCTGAAAAAGGGTATACAGAATCTCAGATTGATGATTTAAAAAGATTAATACACGGAGAGGACAGCGATTTATACGATGTGCTTTCATATATTGCCTATCAGAAAGAGTTGGTTCCCCGTAAAGAAAGAGCGGAACGAGCTAGAATTCATTTCGATAGTTATAATCCTGCACAACAGGAGTTCTTAAACTTTGTATTAGATCAGTATATAAAATCTGGTGTACAAGAATTAGACGACGATAAATTAGGTGATTTATTAGTTCTAAAATATCAAGCCATTGCAGATGCAAAAAATCAATTAGGAGATATTTCTTCAATTCGAAATACCTTTATAGGATTTCAAGAACATTTATATGGCAATTTTGCTAGTTAGTAAAATGTAGATCTAGTTATCGTAAATGATATTCTAAATCATAAGTTGACCAGTTGTCGATTTAGTTGAGGTTAAAAACAAGTGGTATATTTATTATACCGGGAACCATCTTAATTCTAGCAAAAAAAGTCTAACTTTAAAATAATATAAAAAATAAAAAGGCATTCTTTTCGGATACCATTAAAATAAAGGGCAGTGTAAAGTATTGATAGTTAAATTGTTATTCTTTAGGGTTCGAGCCCAAGAGAGGGAGCAAAGCTAGCTAAAAGCCTTACAGAAATGTAGGGCTTTTTTTATGCGTTATACTTTGGGGCTAGTGGTGTGGTGTATAGTGAGGGTTTTCGTGTTGTAGGTGGTAATAGTTTGTAATAGGAGAATATCGTGTATTTAGATGATTTCTGGTACCTCTACAGGTACCCCATTTTAATCTTGGGTACCCCATTATTAATATCTGAATAGTATTATTGGGGCGTTAAGAATGAAAGTAACACAAGAAAGTTAGGAAAGGTTGTGCAGAAAAAGGTTGTGAGGCTATGATTAAGCTAATGTCAAAATTGTAATACCTATTTTTTGGAAACTGTAATAGAGTTATTTTAAATCTTCCTTAATTGTTGTTCTTGGTTTTAATTCAATTTGATGAAATTTTTAATTATATGTTTTTTCCATATTAATTGTTTTTTACAGATTTTTAATGGAAACTACATATGTAATAAAACGAGTTGAAGTAATAATTTAGATGAAAGTGAAAATTTTATAGAAGAAACAAGATTTAATCTTTTACTCCATATTAAAGATGATGATACAGGAAGATTGATTATACAAGATTCTAGAATTCCTCGTAAATGATTAATATATAAAATAGTTGCATTTGATAAAGAGTTTAGAGCAGAAGGTAAGTTGCTCTTTATTTATATAGGAATTGCTGAACATCTTATTGAGTCTGAAAATATGAATTTAGTTTTAACTGCAACACAAATAATTAACTGAATTTTATGGTTAGTGATGTTTGGTCTAGCAAAATGTTTTTCGATTAAAATTAATAAATAAGTAAAATAGAAAATGAGCTCTTTTTTATCTTTATACATTGTCTGGTCTGAAATAGTAATGCATTAAAATGTTAGAGTATATAAAATGTGATATAATAGGGTGTAGGATAAGTACTTTTAGGTGTTTTGGAATAATTCCCTGTTATCTGATAGTTTATGTATTCTTTTTAACTGGCTAACATAATGTCTTTCTATTGCAGAGTCAACGGGTGTTAGCTGTTAGTTTATCTCCTAACTGCTTATGTGCATCAGATTTATTTTCCCGTTTTTAGTAGATGTTAGCTTATTCTTGGCGAACTATGCGCCTTTTTTTAATTGAAAATTAATGCTTAAGGTTGTGTGTCCAAGAATTGTAGTATCCTGAAAAGAGTAAGCTCCTTTATATATAGAGGCTGTTTTTAATTAGTCCTTATAAAGTGTGTCTATTTAGTATTAAAAGGAATCTATTTTAGTCAATCACATTTCATTTCCAATTATTCCCCACACATAACCCTCTAGTAACATTCGCTTTACATATTATTTCAAAATAATCTTATAAAACATTAGATTACTAAGAAAGAAAGTATGTATATTTGCACCCGCTTAGCGAGTCAACTACGGTAGTAAAGGTAAGCAAAACGTTCATTAACAGTAGATTATTTATCGGATTTAGATTAGTTTTAAAAAAGAGAAATAAAAGCATGTTATTAAACAAAAAGGTTGTAAGTTTGCAACCGCTAAAAACGGCAACGTTTTTAGGATAGAAAGTTCTTTGAGTGTTGATTTGATTTGGATGGGAAAGCTTGCAAAAGCGGTCTTAAAAAAAATCAAATAAACATTGCGAGATTAAAAAAAGGGTTTTATATTTGCACCCGCTTAACGAGGCAACGAGTTAAGATAAAAAAAGAAAACTCATTATTACCTTACCCTTCGGGGAAGATG
>NZ_JAWQUN010000010.1:0-142497 GCF_033447105.1 Formosa sejongensis | reverse complement strand
CTGTCCGCTAAGGTTGGGGCTTTCTGTAATTTCATAACCTAAAAATAAGACTTGAGAACTTAATTTACAAACAGTTATTCAATATAATAATAGATTCAATTGATTTGACCTTGCAACGGTCTTAAATTATTTAAAATGTATGTGATAATTAATAAATGAAGTGAATGGATTGGTAAGTAATCGGAAAAGTTTCAATTATTGTTTATATGCGTATCCAGTACGAAGTGTTTAATTGAATAATAGGAAAGGTTGTTTTTAAGAAGGATTAAGGATCCTTTTTTTATTTTTTAAACATACTATCCATTATAGTCATTAGACCTTTAAAAGCGAAAAACATAGCGAAACCGCAACCTACAATACCCAAAATTAAAATTGGTATATATAGTGGTTTTTCGGTGTTTGTAAAAGCAATATGTATTAGTGATGGACCAATAAACATGAGAGCTAGGGAAATCCCCATTTTCTTTAATCCATCTACTAGTATTTTTTTATCTGTTCTTTCAGTTTCCATGATGTGTAAGTTTTAATACATTTCTAACACTCTTATGTTTTTTGAGTAGATTTTCTGCAGTTTCATAAGAAATTTTCAATTCAGACATAATCATTTTTACACCACGGTCAACTAATTTATTGTTGCTAAGCTGCATGTATACCATTTTATTTCCTTTAACTTTTCCTAATTGAATCATTGTAGCTGTAGAAATCATATTTAATACTAATTTCTGAGCCGTTCCTGCTTTCATTCTAGAACTTCCGGTTACAAATTCTGGCCCTACAATTATTTCAATAGGAAATTGTGCTGTTTTAGAAAGTGGACTATCTTGGTTACATGTAATGCAGCCCGTAATAATATTTGCATCATTACAAGCTTTTAATGCTGAAATCACATAAGGAGTAGTTCCAGAAGCCGCTATACCAATAACAATATCTTTAGTAGATATATTATACTGTAGTAAATCTTCCCAACCTTGAGTTGTAGAATCTTCAGCAAATTCTACGGCATCTCTTATCGCTTTATCTCCGCCGGCGATTATACCAATAACCAAATCTGAAGGAACGCCGAAAGTAGGAGGACATTCTGATGCATCTACGACACCTAGTCTACCACTTGTGCCTGCTCCCATATAGAAAATACGTCCGCCATCCTGTAATTTTGAAACGGTTTGCTCTATTAATGATTGAATTTGGGGTAATGCTTTTTCAATAGCCAATGGTACTGTTTTATCTTCCTTATTAATATTTATTAATAATTCTGAAACAGTCATGTTTTCTAAATTATTGTATTTAGAATCGGCTTCGGTAGTTTTGATAAAATCCATAATGTAAAGATACAAATTTGTAAAACTTTTAGGTTTAATTAAAAATTGTTTTAAACAAAAAAAAGACTCCATTTAAGGAGCCTTTGTATATACTATAATTGATTTTTTTTTAAGCTGTAGCTTTAGAAATAGTTTCTAAAATATCATTTAAAGTTGCGCTTGGACGCATAGCTTCAGAAGTTAATTGTACACTTGGTAAATAGTATCCTTTAATATTTACTGGATGACCTTGTATTGAATTAAGTTCTTCAACAATCGTAGATTCATTTGTCTCTAAAGATTTAGCAACATCAGTAAACATAGCTTTTAGAGTAGCGTCTTTAGTCTGATTAGCTAAAGCTTCAGCCCAATATAACGCTAAATAGTAATGACTTCCACGGTTATCTAATTCATTAACGTTTCTAGAAGGAGATTTACCGTTATCTAATAGTTTTCCAGTTGCTTCATCTAAAGTATCAGCTAAAACTAATGCTTTATTGTTTTTAGTGGTTGTAGACATATGTTCTAAAGAGACAGCCAATGCTAAAAATTCACCTAAAGAATCCCAACGTAAGTGATCTTCTTCTAAGAATTGTTGCACGTGTTTTGGAGCAGATCCTCCAGCACCAGTTTCAAATAATCCACCACCATTCATTAATGGAACGATAGATAACATTTTAGCACTTGTTCCTAACTCTAGAATAGGAAATAAATCTGTTAAGTAATCACGTAATACATTTCCTGTAACAGAAATAGTATCTTCTCCTTTTTTAAGACGCGCTAATGTAAAGTAAGTCGCTTCTTCAGGAGATAAAATTTGGATATCTAATCCAGATGTATCATGATCTGGTAAATATTTTTCTACTTTTTTAATTAACTCAACATCATGAGCTCTGTTTTTGTCTAACCAAAATACAGTTGGGATGTTTGTCGCTCTTGCTCTGCTTACAGCCAATTTAATCCAGTCTTGAATAGGTGCGTCTTTAGCTTGACACATTCTCCAGATATCACCTGTTTCAACAGTATGCTTAATTAATACATTCTTATCTGCATCAATTACACGAACAACACCATCTGCTGCCATTTCAAATGTTTTATCATGAGAACCATATTCTTCTGCTTTTTGTGCCATAAGTCCAACGTTAGGAACCGTTCCCATTGTAGTAGGATCGAAGGCACCATGTTCTTTACAGAAATTGATAGTTGCGTCGTAAATACTAGCATAACTACTATCTGGTATTACAGCTTTAGTATCTTCTTGTTTTCCTTCTTTATTCCACATTTGTCCTGAAGTACGAATCATCGCTGGCATAGAAGCATCAATAATAACATCACTTGGAACGTGTAAATTCGTAATTCCTTTTTCAGAATTTACCATGGCTAAAGCAGGACCATTTTTAAATGCTTCATCGATATCTGCAAGTATTTCGTTGCGTTTGTCTTCTGGTAAAACTTCAATTGTAGTTAATAAGTTTCCAAATCCATTATTTACATCAACTCCAATACTATCTAAAGTTTCAGCATGTTTAGCAAAAACATTTTTAAAGAATACACGTACTGCATGACCAAAAATGATAGGATCTGAAACCTTCATCATAGTTGCCTTCATATGTAAAGATAATAAGACATTCTTCTCTTTAGCATCTTTAATCTGAGCTTCTAAAAAGGAAATTAATGCTTTTTTACTCATTACAGTACCATCAATAATCTCACCTTTTAAAAGGTTTAATTTATCTTTTAATACTGTTGTATTTCCATTTTTATCTTCAAACTGGATACTAATAGATGTTGCTTTATCTAAAGTTACAGATTTTTCGTTATTAGCGAAATCTCCATCAGTCATAGTTGAAACATGAGTTTTAGAGTCAGAACTCCAAGCACCCATTGAATGTGGATATTTTTTTGCGTAGTTTTTTACAGCTTTAGGCGCTCTACGATCAGAATTTCCTTCACGTAATACAGGATTTACAGCACTACCTTTAATCTTATCGTATTTTTCTTTGATTTCTTTTTCAGCATCCGTTTTCGGTTCGTCAGGGAAATCAGGTAATTTATACCCATCTGCTTGTAATTCTTTAATAGCTGCTTTAAGCTGAGGAAGAGAAGCACTAATATTAGGTAATTTTATAATGTTAGCATCTGGGCTTTTAGCTAATTCCCCAAGTTCTGTTAAAGCATCTGGTAATTGTTGATCTTCAGTTAAGAAGTCAGAGAAGTTAGCTATAATTCGTGCTGCTAAAGAAATATCTCTAGTTTCTACATTAATTCCAGAAGGACTTAAGAAAGCTTGAATAATAGGTAAAAAAGAATAGGTTGCCAAAGCTGGAGCTTCGTCTGTTTTTGTGTAAATAATTCGTGAGCTGTATGCCATTTTAACTTGTTTTATAGTAATTATTTTTTGGGCAAATGATATAGGGTATTTTTATACGAATTGCAAATATACAAAAAAGTGAATGTTTACTTATATGTATTTTAAATTAGTATACTTGTTTTGGTAAGATTAATATAAGAATGTTGTTATTTTATTGAGAAGTATATAAAACAAAAGCCATATCACATAGTTAAACTATACTGATATGGCTTTCTCTGAAATAGTGTTTTAAATTTATCAATCTATTGATTGAATACGTTCGGATTTTAATCTTACTTGTTTTCATTAAAATTGACTATTTCAAAATACGAAACATTAATATTGTAACTTTCAAAATGTATCTACTAGCTACGAAATGTTTCTATTAAATTGTTTTTCTTTATGTTTTTTCTTCCGTTTATATTAATACAAACACAGATTAAACATTGTTTTCTTTTCTATATATAACTTTTATTATACGTATATCTGAAAACTTTCCTTTTTAATAGGTAATCTTGACTAACAATCTTACTTTTTAAAACATCATGATTTTAAATGCAATTTCATGTCATCTAAAACCTCAAAAAACAATTTTTAAAAGAACTTTTAACACTTTAATATAAATTAGAGTATTAATTGTTTTATAAAGATAGGAAACATTTCTAGTTTTTCAAAGTATTTTAACATTTTAGATATCAACAACTTATAAACCGAAGTTATTAACTTTTGTTCATAAAAAAAGTCCTAACTAGTGTTAGGACTTTTAAGTATTATAAGGATGCTAAGATTAGCGTCTTCTTAATTCTTTAATTCTTGCTTTTTTACCAGTAAGACCTCTGAAGTAGAAGATACGAGCTCTACGCACTTTACCTTTTTTGTTAATTTCTACTTTTTGTAAAGCAGGTAAGTTAACAGGGAAGATACGTTCTACACCTACAGTACCAGACATTTTTCTGATAGTAAATGTTTCAGAAGCACCTGAACCTCTTTTTTGAATAACTACACCTCTAAAAAACTGAGTACGTACTTTTTCACCTTCTCTAATTTCGTAATACACAGTAATTGTGTCTCCAGCTCCGAATTCTGGGAATTCCTTTTTTGTTACAAATTGATCTTGTACAAATTTTACTAAAGATTCCATATCTTTATTGTTTTAATATTGTTAATCCAAAGCAACATTCACGATTTTCGCCAGAGGTTGGTTCGAAATTGGCTGCAAAAGTAGTGAATTATTTCTTAATCGCTACTACTTAATTGCGAAAAATATTTAGCGATCTAAAAGGTCTGGACGACGCTCTTTAGTCCGTTCAAAAGCTTGATCTTCACGCCATTTCTCTATTTCTGGAAAATTGCCACTAAATAATATCTCTGGAACTTTAAGTCCTTTATATTCTCTAGGACGTGTATATATTGGGGGCGCCAGTAAATCATCTTGAAAAGAATCGGTTAGGGCAGAGGTTTCGTTTCCTAAAACACCAGGTATTAGTCTTATAATTGAATCACATAAAACGGCAGCTCCCAATTCTCCTCCAGATAGTACATAATCACCAATAGAAATCTCTTTTGTAATGAATAAATCGCGTACACGCTGGTCTACACCTTTATAATGTCCGCAAAGAATAATAATATTTTCCTTTAAAGATAAGGTGTTTGCTATACCTTGTTTTAAGGTTTCACCGTCTGGAGTCATGTAAATAACTTCGTCGTAATCACGTTCAGATTTTAATTTTGTGATGCATTTATCTATAGGTTCTATAAGCATTACCATTCCTGCGCCACCACCAAACTGATAGTCGTCTATGGTTTTATGATTATCGATTGTATATTCTCTTAGATTATGAAAATGAACTTCAACTATATTAGCATCAATAGCTCGTTTTAAAATTGATGCCTCAAACGGACTTTTTAGTAACTCGGGTAAAACGGTAATAATATCTATACGCATGGCTTCATTTTTAAAACAATTGCAAAGATGCGAAGAATCGATTTAAAATCCGAAGATATTTAATGGGCAAATTTTGTTACGAAAAAGTCCATGTTAAACAACATGGACTTTGATTTAAATAATACGATTCTTACTTTTTTGAATTAAGAATTTGTTTTTTGCTTGTTCAGCTCGTCTTGTAATTGTCTACGAACTTTTTGTTCTCTTTCTAATGCTGTTTTACGATGTTCGTCGAATTCTTCTTCAATTTCAGCAAGTGTACGTTTTGCTTCTTTAGTAGTCGAGTTACTATTTTTAAATTTATAAATGAAGAATAATAAGCACACTAACAATCCGCCAATTATAGACCAAATAAAGGTGTTATAAGTTGTTTTGCTTAATTGCATGCCCAAAAACTCCATACTATCTTTTTCCTGATTAGTAAGGTCTAAAGTATTTTGGGTTTCACTTAAGCTAGATTTTAAAGTAGAAATTTCATTAGCTTGTTGATCTACATTTATTTGAGTTTCAACTAAATCCTTTCTAATTGCTTGGAGTGAATCTAAAGTATGTGATTTTAATGTTTGTAACCAAGCCTTTTTTACTACTTTATAGTTTTGGTAATTATTAGATTTTTGAATTAGGAATTCAAACTGATTATCTAACGTACCTGAATTTAAAGATAAATTGGCATCAGCATCTGAATCTGCTTCAGACTTTGTTTGAGCAAATAAAGTTAAGGTAAGCAGACAGGCAATTAGTGTCGTGGTTAACGTTTTTATTACATTCATTATAGAAATCGTATTTGGGTGTTTAAGATTTTTACGAAATTAAAAAATAAAGCTTAAGTTCCACATTATAATTCACAAAAAACCTCACATTAATAGGTTTCTTATATACGTTGAAAATTAATTTTTGGATGACTCTTATTAATAATAAGTAAAACGTCGTACTTTAGAAATGTATTTTGCAAGCCTAACTACTTGATGACTATATCCATACTCGTTGTCGTACCATATATATATTATCGCATTTGTTTTACTAGGACTCACAATTGTAGCCTTACTGTCGAATATTGAAGGCGCAGAACATCCTACGATATCGCTAGATACCAATTCGTCACTAAGTTCGTATTTAATTTGCTCGACTAAAGCACCTTCTAAAGCGCTCTTTTTAATTGTTGCATTTAATTTATCGACTGTTGTCTCTGTTTTTAATTCTAAATTTAAAATTGCTAAAGATCCGTTAGGAACTGGAACACGAATGGCATTAGACGTTAACTTACCTTCTAAACTAGGTAACGCTTTTGCTACGGCTTTTCCGGCACCAGTTTCTGTAATCACCATGTTTAAGGCTGCTGCTCTTCCACGGCGGTATTTACTATGGTAATTATCGACTAAATTTTGGTCGTTGGTATAAGCGTGTATGGTTTCTAAGTGGCCGTGTTTTATACCATATTCATCTTCCATTGTCTTTAATATGGGAGTTATTGCATTTGTTGTACACGATGCAGCCGAAAAAATATCTACAGTATCCGGATCATATTCTAAATGATTTACTCCATGAACAATATTCGGAATACCTTTTCCTGGAGCAGTTAGTAATACTTTATCTACGCCTTTAGATACCAAATGTCTGCTAAGTGCTTCTTTATCTCTAAAGGCACCAGTATTATCAATTACTAAAGCATTGTTTATACCGTATTTAGTATAATCGATTTCTTCAGGATTATCTGCTGATATAATATTAACAGTCGTCCCATTAATAATAAGGACGTTGTTTTTGGCATCTGCAATTACAGTACCTGAAAAATCGCCATGTACAGAATCGTTTCTTAAAAGAGATGCCCTTTTTTCTAATACCGTTTGATCTAATTTTCCACGCGTCACAATTGCTCTTAATCGTAATTGATTTCCAGCTCCTGTTCTCGTCATTAATTCTCTAGCGACTAAACGACCTATTCTACCAAAACCGTATAGCACGACGTCTTTGGGTTTAATAGCGCCATTTTTTTTTGCGTTTTTAAGTTTGTCAACAATAAAGGCGTTCGCATTATTATACTTTAGATTCTCTAATTGAAATTCGTAAGTTAACTTCCCTATATCTAATTTAGCAGGGGGCAAATCTAATTTTCTGATTGTTTGAGCCATTTCTACAGAATCGAAAATAGAAATAGGTTTCTCAACAAATGCGCCAGCATATTCATGTAAATTTAAAATTTGGCTTACGTTACTGTCTATTAGTTTGTTTCTAAAAAGGACTAGTTCTATGGCTTTATCGTACCAAAGATCGCTTACTATTTTAATTAATTTTACTGTTGCTTTTCTTCTGTCAGCTTGAAAAGCGAGCTGATTTTCATAAGTTTCATTAAAACTCATCGGTTAGGTTTTTTAGTTAGTTGTTTAAAAGTTAATCAAAAATAATAGATTTCAAACGTTTTCGTAGCTATTTTATGTAAAATAAAACCCCTTTAGCATTGCTAAAGGGGTTTATATAATTGTTGAGAAATGATTATCTCTTATTTAAAATTGTATCGCTCTTTTTCACCTTGAGAATTAATTAATTCAATCTGTAAAGGTTCGTAAGGAGATTTTTTCTGAAGAATATTTTGAACATCTTCAATACTATTTACTTTCTGTGCGTTTATGGCAGTTATAATGGTTCCTTCCATAATTCCATTTTGTTTCCAATATTGAGCATATTCATCATTCAATCTAATAATTTTTACACCATTATCTAAGTTGAATTTATTCAAGTCTTTTTTATCGGTATTTTTAATCACACCAACTAGAGGCATAGTAAAGGTTTGATTTTTAATTAGAGTTACTGGAATTTCTTTTAAACCACCATCTCTTAGAATAGTAATATTAACGATGTCGTCTGGACGCTTTGTATTCAAATGACCTCTTAAATCAGCAAATTTTGTAATTTTTACTTGATCTATTTTTTTTATAATATCCCCTTTTTCTATTCCTGCAACCTGAGCACCAGAACCCTCTTCAACATTGTCTACATAAAAACCTTCGGTGTCATCAATATTTAATTTTTCAGCAAATGCATTATTTAAAGCACCACCAGTAACTCCTAAAATACCGTTTTGTACGTTACCGTACTCCATAATATCTTCAATAACTTTTCTAGCAATATTACTAGGTACCGCAAAAGAGTATCCTATATAAGAGCCTGTTTGAGACGAAATAGCTGTATTTATTCCTATTAAATCCCCATTCGTATTTACTAAAGCACCTCCGGAATTTCCTGGATTTACAGCAGCATCGGTTTGTATAAACGACTGATTACTTTGTCCGGTTAAATCTCTAGATTTTGCACTTATAATTCCAGCAGTAACGGTAGATGTTAAATTAAACGGATTTCCAACTGCAAGAACCCATTCTCCAAGTTTTGCCTGGTCACTATCTCCAAACGTAGTATATGGTAAATCTTCGCCAGCTTCAATTTTTAATAATGCGATATCTGTTTTTTCATCGCTTCCAATAATTGTAGCATTATATTCTCTGTTGTCGTTTAATGTTACGGTAAGTTCTTGAGAATTATTAATAACATGATTATTAGTAATAATATAACCGTCGGGAGAAATTATAACACCAGAGCCTGTGCCTATTTGTGGTTTTGCAGATTTTCTTCCGTAGTATAAATCCTGATACGTCATTTTACCAGATGTAATAGACGTGTTTTTCACATGAACCACAGTGTGAACCGTGTTCTCTGCGGCTGCTGTAAAATCTGGAGCGTTACTAATTGAATTTAGATTAGAAACATTAGTTGTTGGTATAAAAGTTGAAGAATTAGGTTCCGGATTAGTAATAACTAAAGCATTGTCTTCTTCTAAAAATAATTTGTATGTTCCTAGAGTTAGCATGCCTCCTAAAGCAGAAACAAGGACTAAGGTTAATATTTTTCTCATGTTTAGTGTTAATTTATTTTGAATACTAAATGTAAAATTACTTCTTAATAGCATTGCTTGAATTAGTTTAACGCTATTTAACTTACCATTATAGTCTTTTTAACACTCGAAAAAATAGCTAAATATTCCTATATTTGCCGTTAATTATGACACATAGATTTTATAAATATCAAGGAACAGGTAATGATTTTGTGATGATTGATAATCGTCAGAATACATTCGATAAAGAAGATACAGCACTTATTAACCGATTATGCGATAGACGTTTTGGAATTGGAGCCGATGGTTTAATATTATTAGAAAATCATCCGGAAGTCGATTTTAAAATGGTGTACTATAATGCAGATGGGAACGAAAGTAGCATGTGCGGAAATGGTGGTCGCTGTTTATCTCAGTTTGCAAAAGATTTAAACGTTATAGATAAAAAAGGATCTTTTGAAGCTATAGATGGTATGCACCATGTGGTTTTTGATGGAGATTTGGTGCAATTGCAAATGCAAGATGTACCCAAAGTTGAACAACATGATTCGTATGTGTTTTTAAACACAGGTTCGCCACATCACGTACAGTTTGAAGATAATATAGAAACATTCGATATTAAAACGCTTGGACGAAATATAAGAAACGGCGCACCTTATTATAAAGAAGGTACTAACGTTAACTTTGTAAAGAAACTCTCTAATAACGAATTTGAAGTAAGAACTTACGAAAGAGGAGTAGAAGATGAAACCTTGTCTTGTGGAACGGGTGTAACAGCTGTGGCAATCGCCATGAATTATTTGGGTGAAACTCCAGATAGTACAGTGCATTTAAAAGTACAAGGCGGACAATTAAAAGTATCTTTTACTAAAACAGAATCTGGTTATAATAACGTATGGCTAATCGGTCCAGCAAAACAAGTTTTTAAAGGGGAAATTGAATGGTAACCTTAAAGGGAGAACATATATTTTTACGAGCTTTAGAGCCCGAAGATTTAGAGTTTATTCACAATGTTGAAAACGATGAATCTATTTGGGAACTAAGCAATACCCAAACACCTTATTCTAGATTTTTAATTCAACAATATTTAGATCAGTCGCATCTCGATATTTATGAAGTGAAACAATTGCGGTTAGTAATTTCAGATTATGAAAATAACGTGATAGGATTAATCGATATTTTTGATTTTGACTTTAGAAATAGTAAAGCTGGGATAGGTATTTTAATTACCGACGAAGCCAAACGTTCTAAAGGTTATGGTAGCGAAGCTCTGTCTCTTTTGGTAAATTACTGTTTTAAGCAACTTCAATTGCATCAGGTATATTGTAATATTTCTGAAGATAACCAAGCAAGCCTCAAATTATTCACAAAGTATGGGTTCCAAAATATCGGATTAAAAAAAGATTGGAACCTTGTACAAGGAGTATTTAAAAACGAATTCCTTTTTCAACTAATTAATAGATAATGTATATTAAAAAAATTCTTTTAGCCATCGTTCTTATTGGCCTTGTAGTTGCAGCTTTTTTTGCCAATTATGTGTATTCCGCTATGTTTAAGTCTAATACTGCTTTTAATAATGAAACAGCATACGTTTACATTCCAACACGTGCATCTTATCAAGATGTTCGCGAACAATTAAAACCACTTTTAAATGATATTGAAACGTTTGATGCTTTAGCCGAACGTAAACAATATACTACACATATTAAGGCAGGTAAGTTTAGTATTACAAAAGGAATGAATAATAATGATATTATAAATTCTATCCGTATTAATAGTCTTCCAATTCAAGTTGCTTTTAATAATCAAGAGTCAATAGAAAAATTAGCAGGTCGTATTTCTTCTCAAATTGAAGCCGATAGTTTGTCGCTAAAAGTTGCTATGCAAGATTCTTTGTTTATAAGCACAAACGGTTTTAATAAAGCAACAATGTCAGGGATGTACATCCCAAATAGTTACGAGTTTTTCTGGAATACTTCAGGCGAGGAGTTTAGAGATCGTATGTTAATAGAGTATAACCGATTTTGGAATGATTCTAGAAAAGCAAAAGCAAAAGCGTTAGGTTTAACTCAGAACGAAGTCATTACATTAGCATCAATAGTACATGAAGAATCTAAAGCCGCAGCCGAGCAACCACGTATAGCGGGAGTGTATTTAAATCGACTAAAAGTTGGTATGCCACTTCAAGCAGATCCGACTTTAAAGTTTGCGGCTTACCAATTGCCAGAATACCAAGATACTGTTATAAAACGCGTTTTAGATAAGCATAAAACTATTGTCTCTCCATATAACACATACTTAAATTCAGGCCTGCCACCTGGGCCGATTGCTATGGCAGATCTTACTGCTATAAACGCCGTTTTAAATGCCGAAAATCACGATTATTATTATTTTGCTGCGGATGCTAAGCGCTTAGGATATCATAATTTTGCTAAGAATTTAAGTCAGCATAATGCGAATGCAAGAGCATATCATAGCTACTTAAATAGTCAAGGAATTAAGCAGTAAATGTCAAAATTAGAATTTTAACACTATTTTATGTAGTATTTTTCTTTCGGTAAAATGATTAACTAATCCGCTTGGAACCCCTCTAAAACATACGTTTTTAGTATGGTAGAGGTGCTAGATAGTAGTTAAACATTTAATTTTCAGATTAATAAAAAATGTTGTATGTTTGCAAACTGAAATTTTCAGGTAAATTTATATTACCCACCTGAAGAAATTAAAATGTATGATAAAAAATATTGGAAGTTATTTAATCGTAATTCTTGCAATATGTTCTTTAGCTTTTTATTCGTTTACAACTGATGAATCATTCGTAATAAAGGACAGTTATTTAACAAAAGGCCTAGCCTTAAATTATAACATGGTTAATGATAGTGTTAGCCATAACAATGCGGAAGCATTTAACACAGATATTGCAAGTTCATTTTCACCTTCTTTAGGAAAAACGTATGTAGGTTTTAAAGAAGCTTTAGGTTTTAAAGAATCTAGAGGTAATTATTTTACTGTGAATACACTAGGGTATTTAGGAAAATATCAATTTGGTAAAGAAACTTTAAAAATTATTGGGATTCATAATCCGGTTCAATTTTTAAAGAATCCAGAATTACAAGAAAAAGCATTTTTAGCAAATGCAGAACGTAATAAATGGATTTTACGTCGTGACATTAAAAATTATGTAGGTAAAAAAATGAATGGTGTTGTAATTACCGAGTCAGGTATACTTGCAGCAGCTCATTTATCAGGACCAGGAAGCGTTAAGAAGTACTTAAGAAGTCATGGCGCAGTTGGATTTTCTGATGCTTACGGAACTACAGTAGCGTATTACATGAAGAAATTTTCAGGTTACGATACGTCATTTGTAAAACCAAATAAAAAAGCTAAAGTAAATAAAGCTTAAGTTTTAACTTTTATGGATTATAAATATTGAAGGCCTTTTATGAAGGTCTTCAGTGTTTTTAAGCCATTCTGAAGCTGGTTTAGTCTTTATAAATTCGGTTGTTAATGTAATATCGCAAGCCACACAAACCATAGTGTTTTTACTTAAAGCACTACAAATATCTTCAAGCATTTTATTATTTCTATATGGCGTTTCAATAAATATTTGTGATTGATTGTAGTCGAAAGACAAACGCTCTAAACGTCTCAATTCATGCTTACGTTCTCTTTTGTCAATTGGTAAATACCCATTAAAAGAAAAGCCTTGTCCGTTCATTCCAGAACTCATAAGAGCGAGTAGGATGGAAGACGGTCCAACTAAAGGTACAACTTTTATACTCTGTTGATGTGCAATATTTACAACATCAGATCCTGGATCGGCTACACTTGGGCATCCTGCTTCAGATAGTAAACCTACGTTAGTTCCGTTTAGACACGGTTCTAAAAAACTTGGTAAATCACTTTCTGCTGTGAATTTGTTTAAATGAAAAAACTCTAAATCAGATTGGATCGTTTCAGGGCAAATCTTTTTTATAAACCGCCTTGCTGTTTTTTCGTTTTCAACAATAAATATTTTTGTGTTTTCAATGATGGTTTTTACCGAAATAGGTAATACTTCTAAAGGTTCGTTATCGCCTAAAGTGGTTGGAATTAGATACAGTTTTCCTAAAGAAGATTTCATAATTATATAGATTTATTCAGCTTAGAACCTTAAACTGAAAGATGTTATTTTAATTTTTCGACTATCACATCGCAAGCTTCATCTAGCATCTTATAGACATTTTCGAAACCATGAGTTCCACCATGATATGGGTCGGGAACATCGTAATTTTGATTCGGATACACTTCGTTTAAAATCATTTTCACTTTATCCTTGTCCTTTTCGTTACGAGCTAAATGTAAGATGTCTCGGTAATTCGAGGCATCCATAGCGTAGATGATATCAAAATCATTAAAATCACTAACAGAAAATTGTCTTCCCATTAATTTAGAGATATTGATACCGTATTTATTCCCTACAGTTATAGAACGATTGTCAGGATTAGATCTGATGTGGTAACTAGATGTACCCGCAGAATCCACAACAAAATCTTCGTATGGTAATTTAGAGCGTAAAATACCTTCTGCTAATGGAGATCGACAGATGTTTCCAAGGCAAACCATTAGTATTTTAGTCATTGTAAATGTGTTTTAAACCGAAAGCTTTTTAGTAATATCTTCAACATACTTTTTAAATTGCTTGTCGGTAGTCGATAAATTATCAACCGTTTTACAAGCATGAAGTACGGTAGCGTGATCACGTTTTCCAATTTGTGAACCAATACTTGCTAAAGACGCTTTAGTGTATTTTTTAGCAAAAAACATGGCCAATTGCCTTGCTTGTACAATATGACGTTTTCTAGTTTTAGATTGAAGTGTATCGACATTCATTTGGAAATAATCCGACACTACTTTTTGTATATAATCGATAGACACTTCACGTTTGGTGTGCTTCACAAATTTTTCAACAATTTGCTTAGCCAGGTCTAAAGTGATTTCTTTTTTATTGAAAGACGATTGTGCAATTAAAGAAATAATGGCACCTTCTAATTCTCTCACATTTGTTTTAATATGTTTTGCAACATATTCAACAATTTCTTCTGGCATGTCTACACCATCGCGATATAATTTATTGTTTACAATAGAAACACGAGTTTCAAAATCTGGGCTTTGCAATTCTGCAGAAAGTCCCCATTTAAAACGAGACAATAAACGTTGTTCAATATCCTGCATGTCTACAGGTGCTTTATCACTTGTTAAAATAACTTGTTTGCCATTTTGGTGTAAGTGATTAAAGATGTGGAAAAACACATCTTGCGTTCCTGTTTTACCAGATAAGAATTGTACGTCGTCAATAATTAAAACATCTATAATTTGATAGAAATGAATAAAGTCATTTCTATTATTCTTTTTAACAGAGTCTATATATTGTTGCGTGAATTTTTCAGCAGAAATATATAAAACCGTTTTTTCTGGATACTTGTCTTTAATTTCAACACCAATAGCATGAGCTAAATGTGTTTTACCAAGACCAACACCTCCAAAAATTAATAACGGATTAAAAGATGTTCCTCCTGGTTTTGCAGCAACAGCTAATCCTGCACTTCTTGCTAAACGGTTAGAATCTCCTTCTAAAAAGTTTTCGAAATTGTAATTAGGGTTTAGTTGCGATTCAATCTTTACATTTCTAATTCCCGGAATAATAAACGGATTTCGTAATTCTGGGTTTTTATTGTTAAGCGGAATATCTACATCTTGAGGTTTAACAGCAGATCTACTTGAACTAGGAATACGTTCTGTAAAAGGTTGCTTATTACCATAAGTGTTTTCCATTTTGATTATGTAAACCAATTTGGCTTTTTCTCCTAATTCTTTTGTTAAAGCTACTTTTAAAATTTTAACATAGTGTTCTTCTAACCATTCGTAGAAAAATTTACTAGGTACTTGTATGCTTAAAGCATTGTCCGTTAGCTTAACTGCGGCAATTGGCTCAAACCATGTTTTATAAGCTTGCGGTTGGATATTATCTTTTATAAATTCGAGACAATTATTCCATACCGATTGCGCAGTTACACTCATTATAATTTAAAAGATTTCTTAGTTAATGTTAAAAAGGAAAATTGAAATTATCCCTCGTTTTTTGGTTTGACAAATATGTGAACAAAAATCTTAAAAAAAAAATGCTTTGCTATTGAATTTTAAGATTTTTTTTCTCATGTTTAGCATGCTTTATAAGCTACGAAAAAATAATGAAACTTTACTATGATAAATGACGAAATAGAAATAAGAGTGAGATATGGAGAAACGGATCAAATGGGGGTGGTTCATCATGGTAATTATGCGTTATATCTAGAAATGGCGCGGACTGAGTGGCTACGGTCTCTTGGAGTGTCTTATAAAGAGATGGAGGAACAAGGTATTATGTTGCCCGTTATTTCCATGTCTTTAAACTACAAAAAATCAGCTTATTATGACGAGGTAATTAAAGTAAAAACGATACTAAAAAAACATCCAAGTGTTAAGATCGATTTCGACTTCGAAATTACAAATCAAGAGGGCGAATTATTGGTTTTAGCGAACACTGTTTTGGCTTTTATTAATATGGAAACGAAACGACCAATGAAATGTCCGAAATATATACTAGACTTAATACCTGAATAATCCTACAGTTGTTTTATTTCAACCTCATATAAGATGCTGAAACTATTAAAAACGGTTTCAGCATCTTTTTTTCTAATCGAAATTGTAAGCTCACAATTCAGCTCTAATTTCTGATTAATGACATTTAGATTTTTTTCTTTGATGATTCTCATCACCTTATTTATGTTTTTATAATCGAAAACAATCAGGTATTCTATATTTATTGTAAGTTCCACAATTTTGGAAGCTTCTAAACTTAATTGAGCCGAAGTTCTATAAGAACCTATTAATCCGCCAACCCCTAATTTAAAGCCTCCAAAATAACGGACCACAATAATTAGGATATTGGTCACATCGAAAGATTGGATTTGGCCATAAATAGGCATTCCAGCAGAGTTATTAGGCTCGCCATCGTCGTTAGCACGATACGCAATGGTTTCTGTGCCTAATTGATAGGCATAACACCAATGTCGTGCAGAATGATGCTGTTTCTTAATGGCTTCTAGATAATCTTTTACGTCATCTTCGGTCTTTACTGGAAAAGCATAGCCGAAAAACTTACTATTCTTTTCTTTGAACAGTGTTTCTTCAGATGGCTTTAAAATGGTTTTGTATGTGTCTTGTACTTCCAAATATTAGCTAAATAGTTCTTTTTTAGTTTCGAATAAAGTGGTGACATCTTCTGTTTCTGGATTGATATTCCAAGTGTGGATTCCTAGTTTCTCTGCAGCAGCGGTGTTTTCTGCCAAGTCATCTACAAATAGTGTTTCCGAAGCGATCAAATTGTTTTGCTTTAAAACAAATTCGTAAATATCTGCATTGGGTTTTCTTAAATTGATTTCGTGAGATAAATAAAATACATCAAAATAACTCTGAAATTCATTAAAAAACGGAACATAACTTTTTACAAACTCAATATGTAAATCGTTAGTGTTGCTCAATAAAATCAATTTGTATTTTTTGCTCTCAGAAAGGGACTTTAAAAATTCTAAACGATGATGCGGGAAATCTTTTAAAACCGAATTCCAGATTTCTAGAATTTTATCAGACTTCACTTCAGGAAAAGATGCCTCGTAAAACTCTACAAATTCCAATGTGTCCATCAGGCCCATTTCGTAAAGACTATTAATATGCACTAAGTCTTCTGGAAAGCTGTCTAATTTAAAATTAAGTAAAGCATTTTCTATAGCTCCGACTTTATCTAAATTGATAAATACGTCGCCAAAATCGAATATTATTGTTTTAATCATTTGTGTAATATTTTAAAGTATCGTTTAATATTTTTGTTTCTGAGATTAGTTGTCCTGTAATAACGGGTGCTTTCGTACCTTCTGTAAATTGATTTGTGCCATAAAACACACGCGCTTCGTCCCAAAGATTTTCGTTTATAAAAGTTTGAAGTGTTTTGCTGCCACCTTCAATAATAACAGAGGTTATGTTGTGTTCGTGTAAATGTTTGCAAATTTGAAATGCCAAAGGTTTTGAGAAATCTAACTCATTTTTTGTTAATCTAATGGTATCAGCAGTCGTATTAAATACAGCGTATGTGTTAGGTAGATTATTATACGTGTCAATTACAATGCGAGTGGGTTGTAATCCGTTCCAATCGCGTACGGTTAAACTCGGGTTATCTTGTAATACGGTGTGGCCTCCTACTAAAATAGCTTGTTCTTCTGCGCGCCATTTATGAACCAATTGTCTGGAATACGTATTTGTAATCCAAACGGGTTTTTGTTCGTCCTTCGTTTTAGGAGCAATAAATCCGTCTGCAGATTCTGCCCATTTTAATATAATGTATGGTCGTTTTTTGTTGTGAAAAGTGAAAAAACGTTTATGGTGTGCTTTACATTCTTTTTCTAAAACACCTATAGTAACATGGCATCCTGCTTTTTCTAACTTTTTAATCCCTTGTCCTGCAACCAATGAATTATCGTCCACCATTCCAATTACGACTTTTGGAATGTCGTTTTTTATAATAAGGTCGCTACAAGGTGGTGTTTTTCCAAAATGTGAACACGGTTCTAGAGTGACGTATAAGGTAGCCGATTTTAAAAGAGATGTGTCTGTAACCGATTGAATGGCATTTACTTCGGCATGTGGCCCGCCATAAGGACTAGTAAAACCTTCTCCAATAATGGTGTTATTATGCACAATTACACAGCCAACCATAGGGTTTGGTCGTGTTGTTCCAAGTCCGTTTTTGGCAATCTCTATACAGCGATTTATGTATTTTTCATGTATCTTCACGGCACAAAAATAAGATTAAAAATGGGGATGAGCCATCTCAAGATAAGAGAAATTCAAACAAAAGATAATCAGCAAGTCGCAGATGTTATTCGGAACGTTTTAATTGGAGCAGGCGCACCAAAAGTTGGAACTGCTTATGAAGATAAAGCGTTAGATGATATGTTTGAAACGTATAACACCGAAAATTCGGAGTATTTTGTAGTTGTTGAAAATAATCGCGTGATTGGAGGTGCTGGTATCGGACCGGTAGATGATAGTGACGAGGTTTGCGAATTACAGAAGATGTATTTTCTAGATGAAGCTAGAGGTAGAGGGATAGGAAAAATGATGATGGATACTTGCCTGCAGAAAGCTAAAAATTTAGGATATAAACGTTGTTATTTAGAAACGTTACCATATATGACATCTGCAACGCATCTTTATAACAAGACGGGGTTTAAAAATTTGGATGGACCAATTGGAAAAACAGGACATTATTCTTGTAATGTGTGGATGATAAAAGACTTATGAAACTAAAAGATATTCAAAATAAATTTCACGAGGCATTAGATGCCGAATATGGTAAAGAGGAGGTAAATCATTTCTTTTTTATGATATGTGAAAATTATTTTAATTTTAAGCGCATAACCTTAGCATTAGAACCTGATTATAGTATTTCGGATGCCGAAGCTATTCCTGTTTTAGATGCTTTAGAATCTTTAAAAAAGCATGAGCCAATTCAATATGTTTTAAAAACAACTGAGTTTTATGGTTTAGAATTTCAAGTCAATAATTCAGTTTTAATTCCAAGACCAGAAACCGAGGAATTGGTATCATGGATCATAGAATCTGGATTAGATAAAATTAAAGACCCGTTGCGGGTTTTAGATATAGGAACAGGGAGTGGTTGCATCGCGATTTCAATAGCTAAGCATTTTAAAAATGCAGAAGTTTTTGGAGTCGATATTTCTGAAGATGCCATACAAGTAGCAAAACAAAATGCCGAGATGAATGGTGTGACTGTTAATTTTATTCAGGCCGATATTTTAAATGTCGACCCGACATTGGTTTCTGATTTTTCGTTACCATTTGATATTGTTATTTCAAATCCGCCATATGTGCGTGAACAAGAAAAGCATCAAATGAAAGCGAATGTGTTAGATCATGAACCACATCAGGCGTTATTTGTAGAGGATCACGATCCGCTTAAATTTTATAAAGTGATTTCAGAATTTGCGAAAATAAATTTAGTTGAAGACGGAATGTTGTTTTTCGAAATCAATGAATTCTTAGGCTCAGAAATGGTTGCTTTATTAATTGAGAATAAGTTTAAGGATGTAGAGTTGAGGAAGGATATGTTTAAGAGAAATAGAATGATTAAAGGATTAAAAAAAATATGAAATCTATAGCCGTGTTTTGTGGGTCGAGTATAGGAACCGATTCAAAAATTATATCTGATGCATTTCAGCTAGGGGAAACATTAGGACATCGAAATATTAAATTAGTTTACGGAGCTGCTAAAATTGGAATCATGGGAGAAGTTGCTCGTGGCGTTTTAGAAAGTAACGGAACTGTTTTAGGAATAATTCCAGGGTTTCTGGAGACCAAAGAAATTGTACATCCTAAATTATCAGAACTTATTGTGACAGATAATATGCACGAACGCAAAGTAATTATGTACGAGAAATCTGATGGGTTTATTGTGATTCCTGGAGGGTTCGGTACCATGGATGAGTTTTTCGAAATTGCGACATGGGGACAATTAGGTCTTCATACAAAGCCAATCGGTATTTTAAACAGTAATGGTTTTTTTAATCATTTGCTGGCGCAATTTAAAACGATGGTTGAACGTGGTTTTTTAAAGCAAGATATTTTAAATGCCGTTGTTGTAGATAAATCGATTGACGGATTATTAGAAAAAATGAATAACTATAAGCCATTACCTGCACCACAATGGTTAAATAAAGACAGATTGTAAGGATGACGATTGAAGCGCAAATTCAACAATTAAGAGAAGAATTAAACGATTATAATTATAAATATTATGTATTAGACCAAAGCGAAGTTACAGACTTTGAGTTTGATATGAAACTTAAAACGCTTCAAGATTTAGAAGCAAAACACCCTGAATTTCATGACGAAAATTCGCCTTCACTTCGTGTTGGGGGAACGATAACAAAAAATTTCAACACTGTAGTTCATGATTACCGCATGTATTCTTTAGATAACTCTTATTCTAAAGACGATTTGTTGGCATGGGAACAACGTGTTAAAAAAATGGTCGATGGCGATGTGTCTTATACCTGTGAGTTAAAATATGATGGCGCCTCAATAAGTTTGACTTACGAAAACGGTGTGCTTACCAAAGCGGTTACTCGTGGAGATGGCGTACAAGGCGATGAAGTTACGGCAAACATTAAAACCATAAAATCGGTACCGCTTCAATTAAAAGGCGATTATCCCGAGAAGTTTGATATTCGAGGAGAGATCGTTTTGCCTTTTGAAGGCTTTAATAAAATGAATGAAGATCGTATTGAAATAGGCGAGGAGCCCTATCGAAATCCGAGAAATACTGCTTCAGGAAGTTTAAAATTACAAGATAGCGGTGAAGTTGCTAAACGCCCTTTAGAATGTTTACTCTATACTATAATAGGACGTAATTTAAGCCTTCAGTCGCAAATAGAAGGTTTACAAAAAGCTAGAGATTGGGGATTTAAAGTGCCACCTGCAGCTAAATTGGTACATTCTATAGACGCCGTTTTTGAGTTTATCAATTATTGGGATGTGCATAGACACGATTTGCCATACGAAACCGATGGTGTTGTGGTAAAAGTGAATAGTTTTCAGCAACAAGACGAGTTAGGTTATACGGCAAAAGCACCACGTTGGGCTATTGCATATAAATTTAAGGCCGAGCGCGTGTCTACACGATTAAACGAAATCACCTATCAAGTTGGAAGAACAGGAGCAATTACACCTGTTGCTAATCTTGAACCGGTAGAATTGGCAGGAACAACAGTAAAACGGGCGTCTTTACATAATGCCGATCAGATTGCAAAATTGGATATTCGTGAAGGTGATGAGGTGTTTGTAGAAAAAGGTGGGGAAATTATCCCTAAAATTATTGCTGTAGACTTAACACTGCGTCCAGCAGATTCTAAGCCTACCGAATATATTACGCATTGTCCAGAATGTAATACCGAATTGGTAAGGCAAGAGGGGGAAGCACAACATTATTGTCCGAATTATAATGGGTGTAAACCACAAATTATTGGTAGAATTCAGCATTTTATTTCAAGAAAGGCGATGGATATTGATGGTTTGGGAGGAGAGACCGTTGCTTTGTTGGTGCATGCAGGTTTGATTCATAATTATTCAGATTTATTTGAATTGACAAAAGCTGATGTTTTGCCTTTAGAACGTATGGCTGAAAAAAGTGCAGATAACTTAATAAATGGTATTGAACATTCTAAACAAGTACCTTTTGAGCGTGTGTTATATGCTTTAGGAATTCGCTATGTTGGAGAAACTGTAGCCAAGAAGTTGGTTAAACATTTTA
This sequence comes from Formosa sejongensis, assembly GCF_033447105.1. Classification (NCBI taxonomy): domain Bacteria; kingdom Pseudomonadati; phylum Bacteroidota; class Flavobacteriia; order Flavobacteriales; family Flavobacteriaceae; genus Formosa; species Formosa sejongensis. The sequence goes on along the minus strand of NZ_JAWQUN010000010.1, from coordinate 120,615 downwards.
AATTTATGGATGCAATTGCGGTAGCTTCAGAAGAAACTTTGGTAAATGTTGATGAAATTGGGGTGAAGATCGCGAAAAGTGTGGTTGAATTTTTTCAATCAGAACAAAATAAAAATATTATTGACCGACTGAAATCGTTTGGCGTTTCTTTAGAGATTTCTGAAGAAGCTTTAGCAAATCAGTCAGATTCATTAGCAGGGAAAATATTTGTAGTCTCTGGAGTATTCACAACAGTATCTCGAGATGAGCTTAAAAAAATGATTGAAGATAATGGTGGAAAAGTCGGAAGTTCAATCTCTTCAAAAACAAGTTTTGTAGTCGCAGGAGATAAAATGGGGCCAAGTAAACGTACAAAAGCAGAACAGCTGGGAATCGAAATATTATCGGAGAGTGACTTTCTTCTGTTGTTAAAAGATGTTTAAATTATAAATAAATAGTTGAGTATTAGTTATATCTATATAAAGAAATCATAATAGCTGTATTTTGAGATTGAAGTTGATGAGTTTATTATGAATAAATATTTTTTATTAGTACTATTATTTTTTTTAAGTGGGTTGTATGTTATTCTGGAATATGCAGAAATGTATATGTATTCTGAAGTTTTAATGTTGCTAGTTGTTCCTGTTATTTGTGGTTATTATCTAATTACTTGTCAAAAAAGACTTCTATATTTTACATGTTTCTTGATTGTATTTTCTCTGTCTGATCTAATGGCTATTATAATGTTTAGTAGAGATGTATATATAATAGAATAATCGTGTCCTAAATAATATTATATGTTCATTTTTTTCATTGATAAAAAAACGAACCAAAAAAATCTAGGCTTACGAACTTTTATCTAAATTTTTCGTTCAGTATCTAAATTTAAAGAACTCGCTACTAAAAATCAACAATATAGAAACATACGTTTAGCTCAAACAGCTTTAAATTTCGCGATACTTTCTCTTCAAATTTTACGATAAATTTTCGATAGGCCAACCAAAAAACAAAAATCAACTTATGTAGAAAAAGTACCTCCCTCAGCGCAAGTAATTCAATAAAGTCAGCACCGGTCAATCTTTTTTAAAAAAGAGATTAATCGTTTAGGACGCTATTGATAATAGAATACTATTTAGGTAATTTCTTGTATATATTGGCTTATGTGTTTTTAATCTGCGAAGTTTTAAAAGGTATAGATTATAAGGGGATTGTACCTCTATTTAATCATACAATTATTGTACTATTGCTGTTGAATTCTTATGTGTTATATGCTTTATTAAGCAGTGATTTTTTTGTCGATTCTATCATAAGGGATTCATTTAATTCCTTAGAAAATATTGCCAATAAAGATAATGCTCCTTTAAGAGAGGCGTTATTTTCTTTGGTTTTAGAGTTTGTATACAATTTGGTGCTTTTAATTCTGTTGAATGTGACTTTTCTTTATTATTTGTATAGAGACAATTAAAAGGCTTTATTTTTATTTGTAGGGGTGTTATGTGTTGTTTTTTCAGAAGTAATACAATATGCTATCTTTTATCCTTCAGATGTAGTTGAACTAAACATTTTATGTTGTCTACTAGCTATTTTGGGTTTTCTGAATTTTATCTTTTTGCAACTCAAAGTACTATAAAAGGTGAGCAAATCTTTGAGGCTACATAATGCCATTACTGTTGTTTATGGTTTAATATAATTGATTATATTTTTTTCATCTAGTATAGTTAAATAGGGGGTAAAAAAATGTGATTTCTAGTTTTATTAAGAACGGCAGTATATGGTCTGAGGCAATGATGATGTGTTTTAATCTGTACCGATTTATTTTAATAGTAGAGCGTTTCGGCAATGTTTAAGGTGATGACAGAAAAGTAGGAAATTCAATTTTGTCGAAAACCATTTTTGTGGTTACAGGAGATAAAATGGGCGAGTAAACGCACAAAAGCAGAATAGCTTGGATTGAAATTTTATCGAAGAACGGCTTTTTATTACTGTTGAAAAGCAAGTGGTGTAAGAAAACACACATGATGATTGGGTTTGAATTCTGTAAATTAATAATTAATTGTATATATTTGCAGAATTCAACTAAAAAAATTCATGCGTAATTCATATTTCATACTAATCTTTATGCTTTTGCTAAGTGTGATTTATGTATTTCTAGAGCTAGAAAGTTATTATGAATATTCGGAATATTTAAAAGGATTAGTTGTGCCTAGTTTTTGTGTTTTCTATATTAGGTTTTATAAATGTCAACTTCCGTATTTTAATCTATTTTTGGTGTTATTCTCTATATCAGATCTTTTGGTGTTTATTCCTGAGTATGATTTACTGCATGAGGATCTAGTTTACTATCTAGGTAATACTTTATATATAATGGCCTATTTATCGCTTCTTTTTGGTATTTTAAAACGATTGGAGTTCAGAAAAATATTATCTCGTTTTAAACTTACAATTTCCATTTTATTAGTGTTTAATATTTATGTGTTGTATACTCTTGTTGGAAGCGAATTTGAAACAAAACCTCTAGTGGGTATTGAGTTTGTGAAAGAGACTATCCCTTTAGGGTTCACGATGGCATCTATTATTTTAGAGTTTGTATACAATTGTGTGATTCTGGTACTCCTTACAGTATCGTTTATAAATTTTTTATACAGAGATAATAATAAATCTTTATTTTTGTTTCTTGGATCGTTGTGTATTGTTTTCTCTGAAGTTATTCAATATGCAATATTTTATCCTTCCGAAAAAGAAACTTTATTAAACATTGTATGCTTTGTTTTATTAGTTTCTGGATATCTGTGTTTTTATCTGTTTGCTGTTCAAAGTGTAAGTAAAAATGTAAAATCTATTGGGATATAATTAAATTCCTTCAATTCTATAACATATTTCTAAATGTATTTCGTCGAATTATTCTTTATTATTCGACGAAGTGCACGATAAACACGATGTATAGTTGTATATTCGCCCAACCTACTTATGTTTATTTATTTTGAAAAACTGTTCTAAAATTAATTATAGTGAGACCTTTATGTTGGTCTTATTTCTGCTTATTAGCATTAATGTTTTGTCTATAGTATACAATCTTGTACTACTACAGCAATGCATTAAACCGCTATTTATACTTGTATTTACTTTGTTTTATTTTGCGAAATGTAGCTACATCAATTGGTTTCTAATTTCATTTTTTAGCTTTTCGTTTTTAGGGGATGTCACTTCTGTGTTTTTTCTAAATAATGAGGTGCAACAATGTTGTAATTTTTTCTATTTATTAGGCTATTTAAGCCTGTTAGGTCTTGTAGTAACGAAGTTTAAAGGGATTAGATTTGGTAAGTTCTTAGGTAGTTATTTATTGGTTGTATTTATAATAAATACGTATCTGCTGTATCAGTTATATACTGTTTTAGAAAGTATTATTACAGATCCGACAGATGTGTTATTTTTTGGATTGCGAAGTGTGACTTTAATTATTCTCGTCTTAGTGTCTTTTGCTGTGTATTTAAATTCTGATAGTAAGTCGTCTATTTTGTATTTGGTAATGGCGCTGTGTTTTATCTTTTCAGAAGTGTTATTTTATATTAGAAATTATTATATCTACGATTGGACTTTAGTACTTATAGAACAGATGTTGTATGGTGCAGGTTTATCTAGTCTTTTCTATTATATGGTGATTAAAAATAAGGCCAAAAAAAGAGCGAAAAAAATTCGCTCTCATAATTTTGTATTTGAAAAACATCCTGTTAAACCACAATAGAAGCACCTTCTGCTGTCTTGTTTTTGTTTGTATCAAAATAGAAATCAATCTTCCCTAAATTAATACCGTAGCAACCCACTTGATTAACAAGTGTGTTTTTGCCTTCAATATTCTTAATAATTGTTGGTTTGTCTAAAAAGGTATGGGTATGTCCACCAATAATTAAATCGATATTTTTAGTTGAAGCAGCGAGTGTTAAGTCACTAATTTTTTCTTCAAAATTATATTTATAACCCAAGTGAGATAAGCAAATAACCAAATCGCAATGTTCTTGGTCTTTTAAAATGTGTGTCATTTCTTGAGCCGTTTCAATAGGATCTAAATATTTTGTTTCTTTATACATGGCAGGATCTACCAGACCATCCAATTCTATACCTAAACCAAATACACCAATTTTTATTCCATCTTTTACAAAGATTTTATAAGGTTTTGTATGTGTATCCAATATTGTATTAGAAAAATCGTAATTCGAAATTAGAAAGGGAAACTCTGCATAGGGAAGCTGTGTGTATAAGCCGTCGATACCATTATCAAAATCGTGGTTTCCAATGGTTGCAGCATCATATTTAAGTTTGCTCATTAATTTAAATTCCAATTCACCACCATAAAAATTGAAATACGGTGTGCCTTGAAATATATCTCCTGCATCTAAAAGTAAAGTGTTCGGGTTTTCTAAACGAAAGTTGTCTATTAAACTAGCACGTCTTGCAACACCTCCTTTATTTGCGTTTTTTCCTTCATCTGGGCCAAAAGGATCGATATGACTATGCACATCGTTTGTGTGTAAAATTGTGATTTTTTTGATTTGTGGAGCAGTTGTAAAGGAGGTTAAACTTAATCCTCCTAATGCAACTAAAGATGTTGCAACTGTAGATTGTTGTAAAAAGTCTCTACGTTTCATAACACGTTGAATTTATTTTAATTGGATAAATCTGTCATCTATCACCGGGTTAATAGTATCTACTTTCATAAAGTAATCGATAAGTGCATTTCTCCATTTATAATTTAAAACATAAACACTGTCGTTAGGTTTAAAAAAGGTCATGTGGTCGCCACCATTATAAAGGTAATCGTTCGTAGCTACATAATATATCTTGTTCTCATCTATAGGTTCTCCTTTTACAGAAGATTCAACAATATTATAATCAGAATTAATAACCAATTTTAATTGAGACACGGGATGGGCACGTTTCCCTTTACTTAAATAAGTCATCGCTTCATTTACATTTTTTCCTTTTATACCTGCCACTACAATACTGTTTTCAAAAGGCATTACTTCGTATGCTGTTTTTAGGGTAATATTTCCTTTAGATATTGGAGCTCGAATTCCACCGTGGTTAAGAATAACAAAATCTATATTATGACCTGTCCGGCTTTTAAAAATAGGATTTGCCTGTATGTAAACAATATCGGCCATTAAATTACCAATGGCTGTGTTGTATTCGCCATCGCTTTTTGAATAAGAATCTGGTGCGTAAGCCAAAGTACTATCTAACGTTCTAACAACGTGATCGTGATACGGTTTTATAAAGTCTGTTATGGCTTGATCTGGGATTATATCCTCAGAAACAGGGATTTGTTTGCCTTCAATTTTTGACAGATTTAAAGTGTTTGTTTTACAACTTGCTAAAAATACAAGAAATAAGCCAACAATTAATTGTTTAAAAATCATAATTAAACTTATAAATTTTACTGAAGTATGAGTATAGTTTTTCTACATTTGCACGAAAGTTTAAATATAAATGATTTTAAAAGGTTTTAGAGAAAAATCTAATAAAAAGTATTTTAATAAATTGTTAGCAAATCACACGGTTTCTAACGTCTCAAAACCTATTGAAAGTTTGGGAGTTATCTTAAATATAGATGAGTTTTCCGACCTTGATGCATTAAAATCCTTAGCAAAACTTTTAAAGATTAACCCTAGTAAATTCCAATTAATAACCTTTACAACGGCCAAAGAAGTTAGTAAAGCTATTGATTTTCCTTGTTATTCGGAAAAAGATATTGGTTGGAGTGGTGCAATTAAAAACAAGGAATTAGACGTGTTTTTAAATACAAAGTTTGATGCTTTAGTTAGTTATTATTTTACAGATAATTTAGATCTTAAAATCTTAACAGCAGCATCGAAAGCAGATTTTAAAATAGGGATTTTACAAGAGGAACAACGGTTAAACGATTTAATAATACATGTAAATCCGGAAGCCATAGTGGTATTTAAAACAGAGCTTTTAAAATACTTAAGTATATTAAATAGAATTTAAGAAGATGAATAGTAAATTAATAGGTACTGGAGTTGCTCTGGTTACACCTTTTAAGGCAGATCTAACTGTAGATCACGATGCATTAACGAATATTGTTAATTTTAATATTGAAAACGGTACCAATTATTTAGTAATAAGCGGAACAACTGGAGAAAGTGTAACCGTAACTAGAGACGAAAAACAAGCTATAATAAAAACCATCTCTGAAGCAAATAACGGTCGTGTACCTTTGGTTTTAGGAATTGGAGGAAATAATACAGCAGCTGTAATAGAAGAGATTAAGTCTACAGATTTAAGTGCTTTTGAAGCGATACTGTCTGTGTCACCTTATTATAGTAAACCAACACAAGAAGGCGTTTATCAGCATTTTAAAGCAATTTCTGAAGCTTGTCCAGTTTCTATTATTCTATATAATGTACCAGGAAGAACGGCTTCAAACATGTTGCCAGAAACTACGATTAGACTAGCAAACGATTTTAAAAATATTGTAGCAGTTAAAGAGGCTGGTAATAATATTGGACAATATTTAAGACTTTTAAAGGATAAACCAGAAGACTTTTTAGTTATATCTGGCGACGACGATTTAGCTTTAGGTGTCGTTTTAGCAGGTGGAGCTGGCGTAATTTCTGTAATTGGTCAAGCAGTACCTGCACAGTTTTCTAAAATGATTCAGTTAGGTTTAGAAGGTAAAGTTAAGGACGCTTACGCTATTCATTTTAAATTAATGGATATTATTTCTTATATATTCGAAGAAAATAATCCGTCAGGAATTAAGGCTGTTTTTGAAGCTCTAGGATTATGTAGATCAAGCGTGAGATTGCCGTTGGTAGAGGCAACACCTAAATTGAAAGATAAAATTAAAGCGTTTGTAGAAACGTTTTAATACCATATAATTACGCGTGTGTTTACTCTGTGGGCACACACTTATTTTTCAGGAAGAGTTTTAAAAGTTAAAATATCCTTAAAGCTAATAGTAACCTAATTACATCCTTTATTTTAGCTAAAAATATTATTTTTAAAATCAATAAGAATAGCTTAATTTTGCATTCTGTTTAAAAACTATGAGGAAATATTTATACATTTTATTCGCGTCTATTGTTTTAAGTTCATGTAGTGAATTTCACAAAACACTTAAAGCTACAGACATTGGGCCAAAATTTAAATTAGGGGAAGAACTTTACAACGAAGGGGAGTACGCTAAAGCAAACAGATTGTTTTCTCAAATTGTGCCAAGTTACCGAGGTAAACCACAAGCAGAGAAACTTATGTATATGTATGCACAGTCATACTACGGTATGAAAGACTATAAAATATCGGGGTACCAATTTGAACGTTTCGCAGAATCTTATCCTAAAAGTGAGAAAGTAGAAGAAGCTTCGTTTTTAAGTGCAAAGAGTTATTATATGGAATCTCCTGTATTTAGTAAAGATCAAACAGATACAAAAACTGCAATAGAGAAATTACAATTATTTATAAATCTATATCCAAAATCAGAATACTTAACTGAAGCAAATAGTTACATTCAAGAATTAGATGGGAAATTAGAGCGTAAAGCATACGAAATTGCTAAACAATACAATACGATTTCAGATTATAAAGCATCTATTAAATCGTTCGATAACTTTTTATTCGCATTTCCTGGGTCTTCTTTAAGAGAAGATGCTATGTATTATAGATTAGATTCATCTTACAAATTGGCAATGAATAGTATTGAACGTAAAAGATTTGAAAGATTAGAGTCTACAAATAAGTATTATAAAGATTTAAAGATTGGATTTTCTGAAACGCAATATTTAGATGCGGCAGAAAAGATGCACGAAGAGGTAGAAGAAGAATTAAAAAAATACAGCACTAAAAGTTAATATAATGGATTTAAAAAAAATCAATGCTCCTGTTAATACAATAACGTATGACAGAAACAAAGTTGACAAACCGACAGGGAATATATATGAAGCAATTTCTATTATTTCAAGACGTGCAGATCAGATTAACATTGAAATTAAAAAAGAACTAATTGAAAAATTAGAAGAATTTGCAACGTATAATGATAGTTTAGAAGAGATTTTTGAAAACAAAGAGCAAATTGAAGTTTCAAAATTCTACGAAAAATTACCAAAACCACACGCATTAGCAGTTCAAGAGTGGTTAGATAATAAAGTATACTACAGAAACACTGACGAAGACGTTCAGTAATACATAAGCTATGTCAATATTAAGCGGCAAAAACATACTGTTAGGCATTAGTGCAGGTATAGCTGCTTACAAGACAGCTTCATTAGTAAGATTATTTATAAAAGCAGGTGCAGACGTTAAAGTTGTCATGACACCTGCTTCTATTGATTTTGTTACACCCCTAACTTTATCTACACTTTCAAAACATCCCGTTGTATCTTCGTTTTATAATGAAGACGATGAGAATGCCGTTTGGAATAGTCATGTCGAATTAGGCCTTTGGGCAGATTTTCTTATTATTGCTCCCGCAACAGCGAATACCATGTCTAAAATGGCAAATGGAACCTGCGATAATTTATTATTAGCAACCTATTTATCTGCAAAATGTCCTGTGTATTTTGCCCCAGCAATGGATTTGGATATGTTTAAACATCCATCTACAGCGCAATCTTTTGATACATTACAAAGCTTTGGAAATATTATGATTCCGGCAACTTCTGGCGAATTAGCTAGTGGTTTAGTAGGGGAAGGCCGTATGGCAGAACCTGAAGACATTGTATCGTTTATTGAAAATCATATTCTAGGTAATTTGCCTTTATATGGTAAAAAAGTAATGATTACTGCTGGACCAACTTACGAAGCTATAGACCCTGTTCGTTTTATAGGAAATCATTCTAGTGGTAAAATGGGATTCGAGTTAGCACATGCAGCAGCGAATCTTGGAGCTGAGGTTATTTTAATTTCAGGGCCAACAAATCAATCACTCAATCATAATTCAGTAAAAATTATTTCTGTTATAAGTGCACAAGAGATGTACGAACAAGTTCATTTATATTTTAAAGATGTAGATATTGCAATTTGTTCTGCTGCGGTAGCCGACTATAAACCAAAAGAAGTTGCAATTCAGAAAATAAAAAAGGACGATAGTACGTTAACATTAGAGTTAGAGAAAACTAAAGATATTTTAGCATCTTTAGGAGCTATAAAAAAGAATCAATTTTTAGTCGGCTTTGCTTTAGAAACGAATAATGAATTAGAGCACGCCAAAGGAAAACTAAAACGTAAAAATTTAAATTTAATAGTTTTAAATTCTTTAAACGATAAAGGTGCAGGATTTAAGTCGGATACTAATAAAGTAACGCTTATAGATGCTGAAGAAAATATATTAGAATTTAAGTTAAAATCGAAAGCAGACGTTGCTCAAGATATATTCAACGAAATATTAAACCAATTACATGCGTAACATCTTATTTGTTCTTTTTTTATGTATTTCTGTTAGCCTAACCGCTCAGGAGCTAAACTGTAAAGTTGTAATAAATGCTCAACAAACAGGAGATGAAAACGATCAAGTATTTCAAACATTAGAGAAGCAACTCACAGAATTTGTAAATAATACACAATGGACTTCTAGAGGTTATAAAGCAAACGAGCGTATTAATTGCAGCATGGTAATTATTGTAAACGAATATGCTGGAGATGTGTTTAGAGCTACCATACAAGTGCAATCTTCTAGACCCGTTTATGGTTCTTCTTATGGAACGCCTATTTACAATTTTAATGATAAAAATTTCACATTTAATTACGCCGAATTTCAGAATTTAAACTTTAGTGCAACACAATACGAGTCTAATTTAGTATCTGTTTTGGCATTTCATATTTATATGATTCTTGGTCAAGATGCAGATTCTTTTCAGTTAAGAGGTGGAGACGAATATTTAAACCAAGCACAAACTATTGTAAATTACTCTCAGCAAGAAGGCTCTAAAGGTTGGTCTCTAGAAGATGGTTTACAAACTAGATATATGTTGTTAGACAACATGCTCTCACCTACATTTAAGGAGTTTAGAGAGGTAATGTATGCCTATCACAGAGAAGGTTTAGATCAAATGAGTACAGACGTTAAAGCAGGTAAAGAAAGTGTAGCAACTTCTATAGACATGTTTCAAACCATGAATAATCGAAGACCAAATTCCTTTTTAGTACGTGTTTTTTTTGATGCTAAAAGTGACGAGATTGAAGAAATATTCTCGGACGGACCAAGCGTTAATGTTACAGACCTTGTCGATGTATTAGGTAATATTGCACCTACATATTCCAGTAAATGGAGAAATATTAAGTTTTAATTTGATTTCGACTTAAATCTAAATTATCTTTGGTTCTACAAATCTAAAGCACCTCAATTACATTGCTTACATCCCTATCTATAAAAAACTATGCCTTAATCGACGATTTACAGGCAAATTTTAATAACGGTTTTACAATAATCACTGGAGAAACTGGTGCTGGTAAATCTATTTTATTAGGTGCATTATCTTTAATTTTAGGTAAACGTGCCGATTTATCTTCGTTGAAAGACGATTCTCAAAAATGTATAATTGAAGCTGTTTTCGATGTTTCAAATTACAATTTAGAATCTGTTTACGAGCAAGAAGATTTAGATTTTGAAACACAAACTATAATTCGTCGTGAGATTTTACCTTCTGGTAAATCACGTGCGTTTGTAAACGATTCTCCTGTTACAGTTAGTAGTTTGCAAGCATTAGGAGAATGTTTAATCGATATCCATTCACAGCACCAAACCATGCAACTAACGGACGATGCATTTCAGTTTCAGGTTATTGATGCTTTAGCGAACATTGAAGAACCTTTAATTGATTATAAAAGTCAGTTAAAATCATATAAAGCACTTCAGAAAGAATTAAAAAAACTACTTGATTTTCAAGCGGAAGCAAATAAGGAACACGAATACAATTCGTTTTTATTACAAGAGTTAATCGATGCTAAATTGGTTAATGGTGAGTTTGAATTGTTAGAAGAGGAATACGAAACGCTGGATAATATTGAAGCGATTAAAGAAAAAATTGGTGCTTCTCATCAGTTATTAAGTGATGAACAAATAGGTGGTTTAGCAATACTCACCGAAATAAAAACAAACTTTAGTAAGATTGCATCTTTCTCTCAGAAGTATAAAGATTTATACGATAGAATTGATAGTAGTTTTATTGAATTATACGATATTTTTACAGAGATAGAGGCTTCAGAAGATGCCTTGGAAGCAGATCCAAATCGTTTAGTAGTTGTAAATGCAAGATTGCAGTTACTTCATAATTTGAAGAAAAAACACCTGGCTTCAGAAATTTCAGAATTAATAGAGATCCAGAACGCTTTAGATGAAAAAGTAGGTATTACAGAGAATCTAGATAAAAATATTAAAAAATTACAGTCGGAAATCTCTAAATTTGAAAAGGCTTTAAATGCATTGGCAAAAACAATTCATACTAAACGTAACGCGGTTATTCCAAGTTTAAAAACACAACTTGAAACGATTTTAGCGGATTTAGGAATGCCGAATGCACAGTTTGAAATTACGCTAAAAGTAGCTTCACAATTTCATGCAAACGGAAAAGACGATTTACAATTTCTCTTTTCAGCAAATAAAGGTGGTTCATTTAAACCTTTAAACAAAGCCGCTTCTGGAGGAGAGTTATCAAGAATAATGCTCGCAATAAAAGCGGTGTTATCAAAATATATACAATTACCAACCATTATGTTCGACGAGATAGACACAGGAGTTTCTGGTGAAATATCGAATAAAATGGGGGTTATTATGAAACACATGAGTAAAAGCATGCAAGTGTTTGCGATTACCCATTTACCTCAAGTTGCAGCAAAAGGCGATACGCATTTAAAAGTGTATAAAGAAGATATTAATCAAGTTACCACAACCAATTTAATTACGATTGAAGGTGAAGAGCGTATTGTAGAAATAGCGCAAATGCTTGGCGGATTAGAATTATCTAGTTCTGCAATAGCACATGCTAAACAATTATTGAATTGATACTTTTTTAAGATGAAAAAACTATTAAGCATACTGTTTTTACTTTGTTTAACTCTAGGATTTAGTAGTTGTGGTGGAGATGATGAAGGCAGTTGCAGTGGAATTTATTCGGAAGGAGAATGTATTCCTGATTTTGTATTTCCTCCAATTGATAACGCGGTTGAAGGTCAGAAGTTTTATCATGAAAAATACGGTATAATTGTGTTTAGTAATGGAAATTGGACAAATACAGCTGCTACGATTATTACTAAAAATGAATTATTAATAGAATAAAAAGTTTTATTAACTTTGACGATTCTGGGGATTAGACCCAAGTATAGTTAAAATAAGATTTAAAAATATGTCATACAATTTATTAAAGGGAAAAAAAGGAATCATTTTTGGAGCATTAGATGCAAATTCTATTGCCTGGAAAACGGCAGAACGTGTTCATGAAGAAGGAGGAACGTTTGTTTTAACCAATGCACCAGTAGCAATGCGAATGGGACAAATAAATGAATTGGCTGAAAAAACAGGTTCTCAAATTATCCCTGCTGATGCTACTTCTGTAGAAGATTTAGAAAACCTAGTTGAAAAAGCGATGGAGATTTTAGGAGGAAAAATTGATTTTGTTTTGCATTCTATCGGAATGTCTATAAATGTTAGAAAAGGAAATCATTATACCAATCAGAATTACGCTTACACACAAAAAGGAACCGATGTTTCTGCAATGTCTTTTCATAAAGTAATGCAAACGCTTTATAAAGCAGATGCTATGAACGAGTGGGGAAGTATTGTTGCATTGACGTATATGGCTGCACAGCGTGTATTCCCAGATTATAACGATATGGCAGATAATAAAGCCTATTTAGAAAGTGTTGCTCGTAGTTTTGGATATTTCTTCGGAAAGGATAAAAAAGTAAGAGTAAATACCATTTCACAATCACCAACACCTACAACAGCAGGTAGTGGTGTAAAAGGGTTTGATGGATTTATTGCTTATGCAGATAAAATGTCGCCACTTGGTAATGCTACGGCTTTAGATTGTGCTAATTACACAGTGACATTGTTTAGTGATTTAACTAAACGTGTGACTTTACAAAATTTATATAATGACGGTGGGTTTAGTAATATGGGTGTAAGTAACGAAGTTATGGAAGCTTTTGTTGAATCTGTAAAAGAATAATTATAGACTTTATAAGTCTTTTAAAAGCTGCCTAAAAAGGCGGCTTTTTTTATGCATTTAATTACATTTGTGTATGCGTTTACAGTATTCATTTATAATTCCTGTTTATAATCGTCCTGAAGAAATTGAGGAGCTACTTGTTAGTTTTGTTAATTTACAAACGACTTTAAATTTTGAAATAGTAATTGTAGAAGATGGCTCTAGTGAAACTTCGGAAGCTGTTGTAAATAGTTTTAAGGATAGATTAAATATCGCTTATTTTTATAAAGAAAATTCAGGTCCAGGCGATTCTAGAAACTTCGGAATGCACAATGCAAAAGGTAACTATTTTATTATTTTAGATTCCGATTGTGTGTTGCCTTCAAATTATTTAAATGAAGTCGATGCCAGTTTAAGTTCCGATTATGTAGATTGTTTTGGAGGACCAGATGCAGCAGATTCATCGTTTACTAATCTGCAAAAAGCTATCAATTTTTCTATGACCTCTTTTATTACAACTGGAGGTATTCGCGGTAATAAAAATCAGATAGGAAAGTTTCAGCCAAGAAGTTTTAATATGGGCTTGTCTAAAGTTGCTTTTAAAGCGTCAAACGGATTTGGAACAATTCATCCCGGAGAAGACCCAGATTTATCCATTAGATTGTGGGGTTTAGGATTTCAAACAAAATTATTTCCCGATGCTTTTGTGTATCATAAACGTCGTATTTCGTGGTCTAAGTTTTATAAACAAGTTTATAAGTTTGGTAAGGTGCGCCCTATATTAAATACATGGCATCCGCATACTTCAAAAATAACGTATTGGTTTCCTACACTTTTTATTCTGGGTTTATTAATAGCAATTGTTGCTTTTGTATTTCAGTTTAAATGGTTCTTATTATGTTATTTAGCATATTTTATTTTAGCATTCTTTTTAGCTCTGTTACAATCTAAAAGTATAATAGTTGCACTATTGGCTATACCTGCTATATTAGTTCAGTTTGAAGGTTATGGTTATGGCTTCTTAAAATCGTTTGTGAACATTCAATTATTTAAAAAGGATGCAGAGCGTGTTTTTCCAGAATTATTTTTTAAATTATCAAAATGAAAGATATAAAATCAAGATTTTTAAAATTTGTTAGAAGTAAGAAAATAAATGTTTTTGCTTTGTTTCTAGCGTTGTCTTTTGCTATTTTAATTTTAAATAAGCTTTCTCGGACGTTTACAAATACGATTTCATTTTCTGTGAAAATGGTTAATCTTCCAGAAACATTCGTGATATTAAATGATAGCACTCAGGATCTAAAAATTACTGCTAAAACTTATGGTTTTAAGTTTTTGAGATATTATTTATCGAAACCAAAATTGACTTTAGATTATGTAGATAAACTTAATTTAACTGATTCTACTTTTGCATGGAGTCAGCATCGATCCTATTCTAAAATTAACGATCAGTTTGATAAGGATGTTGAAATTATAAGTATTTCGCCGGATACATTAGTGTTTAAATACGATGAAAACGCAACGAAAAACATTCCTGTAGTTTTACAGAAAAACATACAATTTAGTCCAGGTTTCGATGTTTTAGAAGGGTTTTCTATAACGCCAGACACGGTTCATATAATTGGACCGGAAAAAATAGTAAATGCGATAAAGTTTGTTAACACGGTACCATTAGAGTTAAAGGATGTACACTTAGACATAGATCAATTTTTAGGTTTAGAATTACCTAAAGAAAATAAACACGTACGGTTTTCTCATAAAAGTGTACGCTTAAAAGCAAAGGTCGAAAAGTTTACAGAAGGCACGTTTAATATTCCGGTCACTATTAAAAATGTTCCAAAGAACCTGTCTTTAAAGTATTATCCTAAATCTGTTTCAGTATCATTTTACACTAATTTAAGTGGCTTTAAGGATGTTTTAGCTAAAGATTTTAAAGTGGAATGCGATTATGAAAAGCATTTGGAAAATCAATCGTATTTAGTACCAGAACTTGTACAACAATCTGGAATGGTGAAAAGCGCAAAAATTATTCAACAAAAAATAGAATTTATAATTTCGGAATGATCATAGTTGGTTTAACAGGAGGGATAGGAAGCGGTAAATCTACCGTTGCAAAACAGTTTCAAAAGATGTTCGCAATTCCTACGTATATATCAGATGATGAAGCGAAATTATTAATGGTAAATTCACCCGAAATCAAATCCGAATTAATTGATTTATTTGGTGAAGATGCTTACAAAGGTAATACTCTTAATAAGTTGTTTATATCTCATGCAATTTTTAATGATAGCGCGTTGTTGGCAAAGATGAATGCGATAGTACACCCAAGAGTTGCAGCACATTTTAAAACTTGGGTTCGGGAACAAGACTCACCATATATATTAAAGGAAGCTGCTATTCTGTTTGAAAGTCATGCAGATAAGTTGTGCGACCAAATAATAACAGTTACCTTAGATAAAACGACTAAAATTGAACGCCTCTTAAAACGTGAAAAAACGACTGTCGAGAGAATAGAATCCATTATGAAACAACAATGGACGGACGAGATGCGTATCGCAAAATCGGACTATGTGATTGTAAATGATACTATGACGCATATGGAAGAACAAGTCGGTAAAATTCACAAAACAATACTTAATAAAATCAAGTAAAATCGCAAATTTAACAATTTTGTTAACGTAAGGTTAAATGTTAAAAATGCTAAATGTTAAAATGTTAATTTTGAATGATGAGCAAAAAGTTATTCATTTTATTAGTGCTTTTAATGAGCTTATCTCTGGTAGGAATCATTTTTGTACAAGCAAGATATATTAGTGATTCTGTAGAGAATGAAGAAGAACAATTCACTTTCAATGTAAAAAAAGCATTGAGTTTTGTATCTAAAGATATTGAAGAGCGCGAGCTTAATACATATTTTAAAAAATTTCAACGTTTAGTCGATCAAAAGCAGGAAGCAGATACAATTGCAATTACTCAACTTCTTTTTAATCAACAAAACGAAAGTACGGATGAAACATTAATTTACAGAAGTGGTATTTTAGAAGAGAACTATAAGTTGTCTTCGTCGATCTTTGACATAGGTTTAGATAGTATTAATATTAAGCGTATAATACGAGATTCTGAAACTAAAATTTACAGTAACAAAAGTGGTTTAGAAAACAGAGTTAATGTAAATCCGGTTTTGAGTATTTCGAAAATTGGACGTTTTAATGAAGCAGAAAAGCAAAGTTTTGAAGAAGCGTTTAAAATATTAACAAGTAGAACGCCAATTTATAAACGTGTTAAAAATGAAGAAATAACAAGGTTATTAACCAAAAAACTTCATGAAGATAATATTGATATAGATTACGAATTTGCTATTTATAGTAACGATTTAGCAACCAAGGTACAGAGCGAAGGTTTCGAGTTAAAAGATGATAAAACATTTAGTGTTCCCATTTTTCAAAACGAGAATAGCCAAAATAATTTTAGATTATTGGTTAATTTTCCTGAGCGTAATAGGTTTATAATGTCGTCTATAATTGGAATGACTTTATTGTCTTTTATTTTTACTTCAATTATTATAATTGCGTATACGAGTGCTTTATTTCAGTTATTAAAACAGCGTAAGATTTCAGAAATTAAAAATGATTTCATTAATAACATGACGCATGAGTTTAAAACACCCATTGCAACTATTAATTTGGCTCTGGATGCGATAAAAAATCCAAAGGTTATTGATGATAAAGAAAAAGTAATGCGTTATCTCAATATGATAAAAGAAGAGAATAAACGTATGCATGCACACGTTGAAAACGTATTAAGAATATCTAAACTAGATAAAAATGAACTAAACATTAGTAAAGATCGCGTAGAATTGCACGAATTAATAGAAGATGCAATTACACATATTGAACTAATTGTTGAAGATAGAAAAGGGTTTATAAAGTTACATTTAGATGCCGAAAAAACTTCAGTATTAGCCAGCGAAACACACTTAACAAATGTTATAGTTAACATGTTAGACAATGCAATAAAATATTCCCCAGAGGCACCAAAAATAGATGTGTATACAGAAAATGTAGGGAATAGTATTTTAATAAAAATTAAAGACCAAGGAAGCGGAATGAGTAAGGCCGCTCAAAAACGAGTTTTTGAAAAGTTTTATAGAGAACACACAGGAAACATACATAATGTTAAAGGCCATGGTCTAGGTCTTGCTTATGTAAAACGAATAGTAGATGATCATCAAGGTCATATTTCGGTCGAGAGTGAGAAAGGAAAAGGAAGCACATTTACTGTTAAACTTCCATTAATATCATAAAGTTATGAGCGAACAACATAAGAAAATATTATTAGTAGAGGACGATCCAAATTTTGGAACAGTTCTTAAAGATTATTTAACCATGAACGACTACGATGTTACTCTTGCCAAAAACGGTATGGAAGGTTTCGAAAAGTTTAAAAAAGGGGATTTCGATTTGTGCATTCTAGATGTCATGATGCCTTATAAAGATGGTTTTACACTAGCTAAAGAAATTAGAGAGAAAAACACAGAAGTGCCTATTATCTTTTTAACAGCGAAAGCAATGAAAGAAGATGTGTTAAAAGGATATAAAGTAGGAGCAGACGATTATCTTAATAAACCTTTTGATAGTGAAGTGTTACTCATGAAGATTCATGCAATTATTCAGCGTAAAGCTTCAGAAACGGTTACAGATAGCAAACAATTTGAATTTAAGATTGGTAATTTTGATTTAAACTCTAAATTAAGATTCTTAAAAGTAAATGATGATGATCCTATTAAATTGTCGCCTAAAGAAAATGAATTATTACGTTTACTAGCTTTACATGAAAATGATTTAATGCCTAGAGAATTGGCATTAACTAAAATTTGGCGAGACGATAATTATTTCACTTCAAGAAGTATGGATGTGTATATCGCTAAATTACGTAAGTATTTAAAAGCCGATCCAAATGTTGAAATTTTAAACATTCACGGTGAAGGTTTCCGTTTGGTTGTAAACAATCAAAACGGTTAATATCTATCACATATATAATAAAAAATCCAGCTAAAGCTGGATTTTTTTATGAGTAATAGTTATGTTTAACATACCAAGACTTTAGATTTTATAGTATTAGAATTGATTCTCTAATTAAGCATTAAAACATCAATCCTAAAATCTGAGCACAAATAATTAAAAGTACCATTGCAATTGGGTAAACCGTAGCATAGGCCACAGAAGGTGCATCGGTTTTAGTCATAGTGTCTACAGCAGCCAAACCAGGCGTACTTGTCATAGAACCCGTTAAAGTTCCTAAGAGAGTCAAAGTATTTATTTTAAAGAATACACGTGCAACTATAGTCGCTACTATCATAGGAACAAATGTAATTAAGCCACCAATGAGGAAAAGTTTAATACCGTATAGTGAGTACGTTTCAACTAATGTTGCTCCAGCTTTTGTACCTACTACAGCTAAGAAAAGCATTAAACCAAACTGTCTTAATAACTGATTGGAATTACCACTCATTACCCAAAGAATATTTCCTGTTTTACCAATTCTACCAAGAATCATGGCTACAATAAGTACACCTCCGGTTAATCCTAAATTAAAAGTAAATGCATTACCAAAAGAAATTGAAACGCCTCCCACAAGAATACCAATAACTATACCTAATGCCAATGGGAAAAAGTCGGTGTCTGAAAGTTTACTTTTATTATCACCTATTAAATTCGATATTTGTGGAACACAACTTTTCTGACTAGAAATCATGATTTTATCTCCAATTTGAAGTCTTAATGTCGAGTTAGGAGATAAGTCGATACCGCTTCTTCTAATTCTAGTAATAGTGGCATTAAAATTATCTTTTAAGTTTAATTCACCTAATGTTTTATTCACTAAAGATGTTTTCGTCATTAAATAAGATTGAACTATAAAATCTTCACCTAACGAGATTTCAATATTAGATTTAGGTCCAATTAATAGTCCAACGCGTCTTAATGCTTCTTCCGTACCAACAACTCGTATATAATCATCTTTATGTAAAATCGTGTCTTTTTTAGGAACAAAGGCTTCATTCTTATGCATTACTCTAGAAATAACACCTTTGGTCATTGAACGTACTTGTAGTTCTTGAATAGATCTATTTATAGCTCCTACATTTTCTACTTTAAAATTACATCTAGAAATAGTATCATAATGGCCATGTGCTTTCTCCTCATATGCCTCTTCTTCTTTAGTCAGGTTGATTCTGAAAAGTTTAGGATATAATTTCACGAATAAAATAACGCCAATAACTCCAAAAGGATATGCAATACCATAACCAATAGAAGCTAGCGGAGAGTGAGTGACATCTATAGCGGTAGCTAATCCAGGCGTGCTTGTTAGTGCCCCAGCCATTAAACCAATAGCAATAGATTTATCGATATCAAAAAATTGAATAGAGAGAAAGGTTATAAATGCTGCAGAAAACACAACTAATGCCGCAATTATTACTAGGCTCTTACCGTTCTCTCGAAAGGAATCAAAAAAACCAGGACCAGCTTGTAATCCTATGGTGTAGATAAATAAGATTAATCCTATTTTTTGTAAAATATCTGGTAGCTCTACACCGAAATGGCCAAAAAGTAAAGCAACAAATATAATGGCAGAGACATCTAGCGATATGCCTTTAATTTTTATATTCCCAATTATAAATCCGATACAGATAATTAAGAATAATGCTAGATATGTTGCGTTTAAAAACTCCATTAATATTAAATTTTAAATAAGTTGCAAATATAATTTATAAAAAAATCACACCTAATGACTTTTGTCATTATCTAAAACAAGTTTAAAGCAGTACGAAAACAGACTATAGTAACGTGTTAAACGATACATGAGTTTTGTTCATTTTTAGCTCAATTAAAAAGATTTTTGAATTATTAAGTGACTAAATTTATGTGTTTTTTACAAGATGCTAAAATTTTCTACAAGGTATTGTTTTGAATTTCTTTTTCAATGTCTTGAATAATAGTGTCTATTGGTGTTTCGTAATCGAACCATAGTGTATTTTCATTTCGTTTAAACCAAGTAAGTTGGCGTTTAGCGAAACGTCTGGAGTTTTTCTTAATTTCTGAAATCGCAAAATCTAAAGTCCATTCTTCCTTCAGATAATTGAATATCTCTTTGTAGCCTACCGTGTTTAATGCGTTTAAATGTTGATTATCGACAAGTGATTTTACCTCTTCAAGCAAGCCTTGATTCATCATTATATCCACACGTCTGTTTATACGGTCGTAAATGACCTCACGATCTGCTTTTAGTCCAATTGTTATGGTTTTAAACGTTCTGGAATCTTTATTTTTATTTAAGAAAGAAGAATAGGGTTGACCTGTACCCAAGCAAATTTCTAAGGCTCTAATAATACGATGGGGATTATCTATTGCTATAGTCTCAAATGATTTTGGGTCGTGTTGTTTTAGTAAATCTTGTAAGCTCTGTAAACCTTCTCTATCTAGTTGCGCATTTAGTGCTATGCGGATGTTTGAATCGACTTTAGGAAAATCATCTAATCCACGTGTAACAGCATCGATATATAATCCAGAACCACCAACCATAATAACAGTATTATGTGTTTTATAAAGTGTCTCTAAAGATTGTAATACTTCTTTTTCGAAAGTACCAACGTTGTAAGTGTCTTCTATAGATTTATGATGTATATAATGATGCGGTGCATCTAATAATTCTTCAGCAGTAGGAGCAGCTGTACCAATTTGCATTTCTTTAAAGAACTGTCTAGAATCGGCAGAAATTATTTCAGTTTTAAAATATTTAGCAAGTTTAATGCTTAAAGCTGTTTTTCCGATTGCCGTTGGGCCAACGATAGAAATAAGGTGATGATTTGTTTTCAAAAGTTTAATTATTATGAAGTGGTTCTCCGCAATTATAACAATTTTGTGCACCATCTCTATGGTCGCTTTTTAGGCAGTTCGAGCAAGATTGTGAATTTAAACTAATTTTTTTATTATTTGTGTTTTCAGGAATTGAATCTTTAGGATTTCTAGTCTGATTACTATATTCTGCAGAAACTATACCTGTAGGAACTGCTATAATACCATAACCTAAAATCATGATTAAGGAGGCTATAAGTTGACCTAAAGGTGTTTGCGGCGCTATGTCCCCAAAACCAACAGTAGTTAATGTTACAATACACCAATAAACACTTTTTGGAATGTTAGTAAAGCCATTTTCTTCGCCTTCAACCAAATACATAATGGTGCCTAAAATGATGGCCAAAATAACAACTGCAAATAAAAATACTGAAATTTTAGCGCGACTTGCTTTTAACGCAGTAACTAAATTGTTAGATGCTCCTAAAAAGCGTGCTAATTTTAAAATTCTAAAAACCCGTAATAACCTTAGTGCTCTTAAAGCAACTAAAGCGTGTGTTCCTGCGAATAATAAAGACAGATATTTTGGTGCTGTAGATAATAAATCGATAATTCCATAAAAACTAAAAATATATTTAAATGGTTTTTTTACTGTAATAACTCGTGCTATATATTCAATTGTAAAAAGTACAGTTATTATCCATTCAGAAATATTTAAAATGCGGTGGTATTTTAAATCGATAGCCTTTACGCTTTCAAGCATAACCAAAATGATACTTGCAATAATAACCACAAGCAAAATAATGTCGAAAAACTTACCTGCAGGAGTATCAGCCTCATAAATAATTTCATGTAACTGCGTTTTCCAGGTTTTGTCTCGTTTTGGTTCTATCATAAAATCAAAAGTAAGAAAAGTAAGTTTATTTTCTTGATATAAAAGTAGTAAGCTTAAGACGTTAATCTTAGGCAGGAAGTTGAATTATTTTTAAATTTTTGTGACTGCGCATATAACTCTGTATAATATGTTGGCTATCTCTATCGTTTTCCATCTTTGTAATAATGGATTCCAGCACTTTAATATTATTAATTTGATAGTTTAGATTGAAAAATCCTAATCCTTCAAACTGTCCGTTTTTAATATAAATAGCACTACGTTCGTCTATGTCACGACCACGATCTATAAGAATCATGTTTTTGTGAACATAGCTGTTTTTTTCAATCAATTCTTGAACTCGTGAATTATATTCTTCGAAAGATTCTTCATTTAAACAAGCACCATGACATGTTTTTGTACTGTAATTAAAACAAGACTTTTCTGGAGCGTTAGACTCTAAACCGGTTAATTGTAAACATAAATTATAGGTTTCAATAGCATGTTCTATAAAGTATAGGGCACTCTGTTTATTACTAAAAGTTGTAATAGGATGTTTACGACCGTCGGCGATGTCAATTTTTAAATTGATATAACCTTCTTTGTCCTTAAAAGCATAAAGTGCATGTGTATAATGTGTGCGTTTTCTTGCGCGATTGTATATTGGTTTTAAGCGTTTTATTTCTTCATTTTCTTTCAGTAAAGCAACAAGTTCACTTCCTGTTTCTTCATAAGTTACAGCGGCAACATGAAGTTGAATTTTTTTAGATTTTGAATTTGGAGCGGTAAAATGCTGATTAACGCGACGTTTTATATTTCTGCTTTTTCCAATATAAATAATATCGCCACCTTCTTTATGTATATAATACACACCAGTAACAGCAGGTATCTGTTCAACAATATCTATAAGTTTGCTGTCTAATTTTTTAGGATTTAGACCTTCTTTAACCGAAGATTGAATGATTTGCTTATTGGTATCTTTAGTTTGAAGTAGTTTAAACAACTTAACTGTTGCCAAAGCATCTCCATTTGCACGATGTCTATCGGTTACAGGAATACCTAGTGACCTTACCAGTTTACCTAAACTATAAGAAGGCTGATCAGGAATTAAATCTTTTGCTAATTCTACTGTACAAAGTGTTTTTCGTTTAAAGTCATAACCCAAACGATTAAATTCTGTACGTAAAATACGGTAATCAAATTCTGAATTGTGCGCTACAATTATACAGTCTTCCGTGATTTCAATAATGCGTTTAGCGACCTCGTAAAACTTCGGTGCATTTTTAAGCATTTTACTATTGATTCCTGTAAGATTTACCACAAAAGGCTGAATGTCCCGTTCTGGATTAACTAACGATATAAATTGGTCTACAACAGTGTGGCCGTCGTATTTGTAGACCGCAATTTCTGTAATGCCCTCTTCATTAAATTTACCACCTGTGGTCTCTATGTCTAAAACTGCGTAAATAATATACTCTTAAAAAATTAATAATTTCGTACTCCAAAAATACTACTTCCAATACGAACCATAGTACTTCCGCATGCAATTGCTAACGGGTAATCTCCACTCATTCCCATTGAAAGGGTTATAAATTGAGAAGGATTTACATGGTGTTCTTTCAACGAATTAAAGATAGTTTTTAATTGGCTAAATTCGGTTTTTATTTGAGATTCATTCTCTGTAAAGGTTGCCATGCCCATAACACCAACAATATGAATGTGTTCTAATTTTAAAAATGCTTCAGACTGTAGTATTTGAGTCGCTTCAGCTTCTGTCATTCCAAATTTAGAATCTTCGTCGGCGATTTTAATTTGAATTAAGCAGTCTATTACACGATTGTGCTTTTCGGCTTGTTTATTAATTTCAATCAATAATTTTTCATTTTCAACACCATGAATTAAACTAACAAAAGAAGCCATGTATTTTACTTTATTGCGCTGTACATGACCAATCATATGCCATTTAATATCTTTGGGTAATAGCTCATGTTTTTCAGCCATTTCCTGAATTTTATTCTCGCCAAAAATGCGTTGTCCAGCATTATAAGCTTCTTGCAGATCACTAACAGGTTTGGTTTTAGAAACAGCAACAAGCGTTACGTGTTCAGGCAATGTTTCTTTTATATGATTTAAATTTTGTTGAATAGACATATTGTATTCTTATGCTTTTTAAAATTTGTAAAAGGTGTTAATGATTTCTGAATTGATTATCTTGATATGGTGTTTTATTTTGAAAACTGCTTGGCTACAATTTCTGCTTTTCTACTTGTAGAATAATCGTAAAAACCTTCACCAGATTTTATACCTAATTTGCCTGCTCTAACCATATTTACCAATAGTGGGCAAGGTGCATATTTTGGGTTTTTAAAACCGTCGTACATCACATTTAAAATTGATAAACAAACATCTAAACCAATAAAATCTGCCAATTGTAATGGTCCCATTGGGTGTGCCATTCCTAACTTCATAACCGTATCAATTTCTTTTACACCGGCAACGCCATTGTATAGCGTTTCAATCGACTCGTTAAGCATGGGCATTAATATTCTGTTGGCCACAAATCCTGGATAATCGTTCACTTCTACAGGGTCTTTCCCTAAAGTTTTAGATAAATCCATAATGATTTTGGTAATTTCATCACTGGTGTTGTAACCACGGATAATTTCAACCAATTTCATTATCGGAACAGGATTCATAAAGTGCATTCCAATAACCATTTCTGGACGATTGGTAACCGCTGCAATCTGTGTTATGGATATAGACGAAGTGTTTGTAGCTAAAATGGTGTTTTCTCCACAAATGGTACTTAATTCTTTAAATATTTTAAGTTTTAAATCTATGTTTTCTGTGGCAGCTTCAACTATTAAATCGGCATTTTTAACACCTTCTTTTATATCTGTAAAAGTTGATATTAGACTTAGAGTGTCGCTTTTTTGAACTTCAGAAATAACGTCTTTAGAAATTAATCGGTCTAAATTTTTAGCAATTGTAGCTAATCCTTTTTTTAAAGAGTCTTCACTAATATCTATTAATTGAACATTAAATCCGCTCTGAGCAAATGTGTGCGCGATACCATTTCCCATGGTTCCTGCACCTATAACTGCGATGTTTTTCATGATAGTTTTATGTTGCGAGAACGTGGTTAAGGGACTCTAAAGTTAGTTTGAATAGAATTTAGAATTGATCTATAATCATGTTTGCAACACGTAAAGCTTCAGTTCCATCATGTAAGGTTACGATAGGTTTTGTGTTGTTATTTATAGCATCGGCAAAGGTTTCCAATTCATCTAAAATGGCGTTGGTTTTAGAAATTTCAGGATTAGCAAAATAGATTTGCTTTTTAATACCTTCAGCATTTTGTAAAATCATATCGAAATCTCCGGGTTCTTTAGGCGCATCTTTCATTTTTACTACTTCACATTTTTGCTCTAAAAAGTCGACAGAAATATAAGCATCACGCTGAAAAAAACGTGTTTTACGCATGTTTTTCAACGAAATTCTACTTGCAGTAAGATTGGCAACACACCCATTTACAAATTCAATTCTAGCATTTGCAATATCTGGTGTGTCACTAATTACAGAAACGCCACTCGCACTAATGTGTTTTACCTTGGATTGTACGACACTTAAAATAATGTCTATATCGTGAATCATTAAATCTAAAACTACAGGTACATCTGTTCCTCTAGGATTAAATTCGGCTAAACGATGTGCTTCAATAAACATGGGTTTATCTAATAAATCTTTTATGGCCGTAAAAGCAGGATTAAAGCGTTCTACGTGTCCAACTTGACCTTTTACGTTGTGTTCTGCAACAAGCGTTCTTAAGGCTTCGGCTTCTTGAACAGTGTTTGTAATAGGCTTTTCAATAAATATGTGTTTGCTTTTTGCGATTGCTAATTTGGCACAATCGTAATGCGAAAGGGTAGGAGTAACAATATCTACAACATCTACAGCATCGATAAGATCTTCAACAGTTTCAAAAAATTTATATCCAAATTCGGCTTCAACTCTTTTAGCATTTTCTATATCGGCATCATGAAAACCTACGAGTTGGTATTTTTCAGATTGATTAAGTAGTCTTAAATGAATTTTTCCGAGGTGACCAGCACCAAGAACTCCAGCTTTTAACATTGTAATAGGGTTTTAAACAAAAATAAGATTTTTTATGAGTTTTAAATGCCAATAAAATTTAAAACTTTAATAAAAGATTTACTTTTGCAAAACTTATAATTCTACTAAACTTATATAATACACGCACTCTTGAAAGATACTTTTAAACACCAAGGATTAAGACAACAATTGGTAAACATATTAAAAAACAAAGGCATTACAGATGCTGCTGTACTTAAAACGATTGGGAATATTCCTAGGCATTTGTTTATGGATTCTAGTTTTTTAGACCATGCGTATCAAGATAAAGCGTTCCCGATTGCTGCCGATCAAACCATTTCGCAACCTTACACCGTGGCTTTTCAAACTGAATTGTTAAAACTTTCCCGAGATTCTAAAATTTTAGAAATAGGCACGGGGAGTGGATACCAAACTGCAGTTTTATGCGAGTTAGGTGCTAAAGTGTATAGTATTGAACGCCAATTAGAGTTGTTCAAGAAAACCAGTAAGTTTTTACCAAAATTAGGCTATCGACCTAAGCATTTAATTTTTGGTGATGGTTATAAAGGTATGCCTGAGGAGGCACCTTTTGATGGTATTATAGTTACTGCAGGTGCGCCATTTGTGCCAACTCCATTATTAAGTCAGTTAAAAATTGGAGGACGTTTAGTAATTCCTGTTGGAGACAATGTACAGACCATGACACTTTTTGTTAGAAAAGGGCCTAAAGAATTTGAAAAGCACGAGTTTGGTGAATTCCGATTTGTGCCTTTGTTGGAAAATAAAAATTAGTTTTCGTCTTTTTGTAGGAATTCTGAAGGGATTGGTTTGCCCTCAGATTCATTTGTCCATAGCAGGTTAATAATCCACCAACGGTTTCCGTCGAAGAGCAGTTGAATACTGTTAATTCCTTTCATAAAAGGCTCTTTATCATTATCGGAATGATAAGCTTCAAAGGTGCTAAAAACTTGTGTGATGTCGCCAAAAGTATGCACGATTCTATGAATCTCTTTTTCATGGAATCCGTTTTTTAACATCCACGATTTAGATGTTTTAATGTATTCGGCTGGTGTCATGTATTTGGCTTGTAATTTGCCTTCATAGTCGACTCCCGTTGTAATTAATTTGGCATCTTCTTTAAATAAGAATTTAAACAAATCCCAATCGCGTTTCTCTGATTTATCTCCTGAAATAGATAAATATAAAGTTCCCAAGGTGGTTTCTAAAGACTTTACTAAAGGGGTGTAATCGGTTTTTTGTATCTCGACTACTTTATTTTTCTTTTGAGCAAAAGCTGGAGAAATTAGTAAAATACTAAACCCAAATACTAATAAAAATTGTTTCATTTTAAAGGCTTATAGGAGCCATCCATTTGGCTCTTAATTTTAATTGTTCGGCCAAAGGCGATTCATTTATAGTAAATACATTTTCATCTTCATTATAATTTATTCCTATTTTATCATAATACGCTTTAATAGGTAACGGGTTCGTGTTAATGATATAATTGTCTAAAAATAATTGAATTTCCGGATATGTTTCTTCCACGAAAGTGGTAAAAAAAGTAGCATCGTCAAACGGTGTATTAGGACCATATTTTTTAGCTAAATTGTTTATTACATCAATATAACCAACTTTACCATCAGATAATTCTAATAACTTTATATCTAAAAGGCCAGCAACTAAAGCACCTCTCATATAAATATTTCCGTATTGTTTGCTGCCTTCTGGCGTATAAGATGTTAGTGATATTTGCAATAAACTAACTTCAGGATTATAATATTTAGCATCAATTGTAATCTCTTTTGAAAGCGTTTGAAAGTAATCGTTAGCCGATTTTAACCCCGAACGAAACAGCATCATATGTGCGGCCCATTCTGTAGTTCCTTCATATAACCATAAATGTCTTGATGGTACAGGAGTAATAAAATTAAACTGATCTACTATTTCACTGTGAATATTTAAAGGTGTTACAACATGAAAAAATTCGTGTGCAGCAACTTCAACAATTTCATTTTCTAAATTTGCCCAATCGTCTTCTTCGTAAATGTATTCTGAACTATAAGAGTGTTCCCAAGCCCCATTAGTTGTGTCTTCAAAATGGAATAAAAACGTATAATTCTTTACGGGTAATCCATTTAAAAAACCGCTTGCGGCTAATAACATATTCTCCATAGACCCTAAAACTTGATCAGAGGTTATTAAGCCTGTTTTAGAATAGGTGTAGATATCGACATTTGTACCTTGTACATCCATCGAAGCTTTTGTTAGGTTTCCTAGTAATATAGGAGAATCTACAATTTTATCGTAATCCTCAGCATAGTATAAACTGTCACTGTTTTTTGTTAAAGCAGTTCCAACGGTCCAAGTGTCTGGATAATCTAATTTTATTGTAATAGGGCTACTTTGTTTACCTTCAAAATAACCAAAAACCGCTTGACCATTTATTAACGTATGGTCATTTTCTATAGACGTTCCGCACATTAAATAGATGTTGTTCTCTAAAACAGGAGTGTCCCAGGTTTCAGAAATCTGATATTCTATTTTTGAAATATCTTTAGGAGATGTTAGCTGAAATTGATTGGTTGAAATCTGAGTTGTTTCCAATTGATTTCCTTTAGCATCAAAAGCCTTAAAGTCTTTTACATAACGACCAATATCCATAACTTGATACGTTCCAGGAGCTGTTGAAGCAAATTGATAAATAGAATTGGCTTCTGTTAATTTTGGAGGTGTAACTGTGACTTTATATGTGTCGTCTGATCGATCTAAAAGATTGACTTCAAACTTTACATTTTCTGCCGTTTTTTTAGACGTGTTTTTTGTGCCACCACAAGAGTGTAAAACAAAAGTGAGCGCAATAATTATAATTCTGAAACTCGATTTCATAAATTTTAAAATGTGATAAGGGAACTGTTATTTGTAAATTTTCTTAACACGATCTAGATTACGTTTGTTGTCACGATCTTTAATAGATTCACGTTTATCGAACAGTTTTTTACCTTTAGCTAAAGCAATATCTAATTTAGCAAATCCTTTATCGTTTATAAAAAGCTTTAAGGGTACGATTGTTAATCCGCTATTTTTAACTTCTTTTTCAAGCTTTTTAAGTTCGCCTTTATTTAAGAGTAATTTGCGTTCGGCTTTAGGGCGATGGTTGTAATAGTTCCCAAAAGCGTATTCTTCAACGTTCATATTAATTACAAACAATTCGCCTTTTTCATTGAATTCACAAAAACTTTCTGCGATAGAAGCTTTGCTGCTTCTTATCGATTTAATTTCAGTTCCAGAAAGCACAATTCCGGCAGTATATTTATCTAAGATTTCGTATAAAAAACGAGCTTTCTTATTTTGTATGTTTATCTTTTTTTGCATAGATGTCAAAGGTAAATAATTAAATATAATTTTTAATAAGCTTAAGCTTCAATAACTTCAATTGTAGAAAGATTTTAAGTTTTGAACGATACTTTATTGCTATTTATTTAGAATTGACATGATTTTTTATAGTAATAGAATTTAATTCTGAAAAAAAACGAGTCAGTTTGTGGTAAAAAGATTGATTAGTTTTATTGCGTTCTGATTATTGTTTAAGGTATAATATTGTTGATATTAAGTATGTTGAGTTTTCCTTTTTATGGTGTTAAAATTATTGAATACTTTACGTTTTATATTGAATCTTATTAAGAAAATGAATAATTAAAAACGCTATGATTATTTTTGATAGAGTTAACAATTATATTAAAATTATTATAAATTTGGCCTTTGTTAGTAATCAAATTATTTAATTTAAAATTATGAAAAAAATCACATTATTATTTGCAGTTGCCTTAATGTTTAGTGTTGCAAATGTTTTTGGACAAGCAAGAAAAGAATTAAACTTTGGTATTATTGGAGTTAACTATGAAATTCCAGTTCATAAAGATATTACTATTGCACCAGGAGTAGGAACTAATTTAGATTTAGATTGGATTACTTTAGGTGTTAAAGGAAATTATTACTTCGATAACATTTTTGGAATTACTGATGAAGCTTGGGATGTTTACGGTGGTGCAAACGCAGGTTATGCAATTTACGCTGGAGACGATGATTTAGACAGTAGTGATTTAAGTTTAGGTCTACAAGTTGGTGGTAGATGGTTTTGGAATGAAAAATGGGGTGTTTATGCTGAATTAGCAGGAGGAACTATCGATTTTATTCCATCTATTGGAGTTACAATGAAATTATAATACTATTTCTATTATTTATAAAAGCCTTGGGATTATTCTCAAGGCTTTTTTTATTTCAAGTTTATTCTTGAGAGTTAAAATCTTTAAAATAAAAAAAGCAATGTTCATCTAAATTCAGATTCACATTGCTTTTCATTTAACTAACCAACCTATTCCTTTAACGGGATATACTATGTTATATTATATAGAAATTTGGCTTTAACAAAACTTTAATTATTCCTCGTGAACTAAACTTTCTTGATTTCTAAAAACTAGCTCATCATCAAAACTATCAAGTAAAATAATGCTGTCTGTTGTTATTTTTCCTGAAATGATTTCTTTACTTAATTCGTTTAACACTTCTTTCTGAATAACTCGTTTTACAGGTCTTGCACCGTACTCTGGATTGTAACCTTTTTTTGCTAAATAATTAACGGCTTCTTGAGTGGAATCGAAAGTTATGCCTTGCTGGGCAATCATTTTTGAAACACCTTTTAATTGTAATCCTACAATCTCTCTAATGTTCTCCTTACTTAAAGGTGTAAACATAATTGTATCGTCAATTCTATTCAAAAACTCAGGTCTAACCGTTTGTTTTAATAATGCTAACACATCAATTTTAGCTGATTCAATAGCACTTTCAATATCTTTTGTAGCTTCAAAACGATCTTGAATAATCTGACTTCCCATATTGGATGTCATAATTATTATTGTGTTTTTAAAGTCTGCTACACGTCCTTTATTATCTGTTAAACGTCCTTCATCTAAAACCTGTAAAAGGATGTTGAAAGTATCTGGATGTGCTTTCTCAATTTCATCTAAAAGTACTACGGAATATGGTTTACGTCGTACCGCTTCTGTTAATTGTCCACCTTCATCGTAACCAACATATCCTGGAGGTGCTCCAATTAATCTGCTTACCGCATGACGTTCTTGATATTCACTCATATCAATTCGTGTCATTGCATTTTCGTCGTCGAACAAATATTCAGCCAATGCTTTAGCGAGTTCTGTTTTACCAACTCCTGTTGTGCCTAAGAATAAAAAGGTTCCTACAGGTTTTTGCGGATTTTGTAAACCAGCACGACTACGTCTTACAGCATCACTTACAGCCACAATAGCTTCTTCTTGACCAACGACACGTTTGTGTAATTCGGTTTCTAAATGCAATAATTTTTCGCGGTCGGTTTGTAACATTTTTGTAACAGGAATTCCTGTCCATTTTGCAACAACTTCTGCAATATCTTCATAAGTAACTTCTTCTTTTATTAAGGAGCTTTCAGACTGATTTTCGTTTAACTCCTTCTGAAGTTTGTCTAAACGTTCTTGTGCATCTTTAATTTTTCCGTAACGTATTTCTGCAACCTTACCATAATCTCCTTCACGTTCTGCACGTTCTGCTTCAAGCTTAAAGTTTTCAATATCTAATTTTGCAGTTTGGATATTATCTACAACATCTTTTTCACTTTTCCATTTAGCAAATATCTCGTTTCGGTCTTCCTTAAGGTTTGCTAAATCGGCTTTTAAGCTTTTCAGTTTTACTTCGTCTTTTTCACGTTTTATGGCTTCAATTTCGATTTCTAACTGCATTATTTTTCTATCTAAAACATCTAGCTCTTCAGGTTTAGAATTGATTTCCATACGTAATTTAGCAGCTGCTTCATCCATTAAGTCAATCGCTTTATCTGGTAAAAAACGGTTTGTAATGTAACGTTCAGATAATTCGACAGCACCAATAATAGCTTCATCTTTAATACGTACTTTGTGGTGAGTTTCGTATTTTTCTTTAATACCACGTAATATGGAAATAGCACTTTCTGTATCTGGCTCATTCACCATTACTTTTTGAAAACGTCGCTCTAAAGCTTTGTCTTTTTCGAAATATTTTTGATACTCATCTAAAGTTGTTGCACCAATCGCACGAAGTTCTCCACGAGCCAATGCTGGTTTTAAAATATTTGCAGCATCCATAGCACCTTGTCCGCCACCTGCACCAACAAGCGTATGAATTTCGTCTATAAATAACACAACATCACCTTCGCTATTCGTAACTTCTTTTATAACCGATTTTAATCGTTCTTCAAATTCACCTTTATATTTAGCACCTGCAATAAGTGCTCCCATATCTAAAGCAAAAATCTGCTTGTCTTTTAAATTCTCTGGGATATCACCATCAACAATTCTATGTGCTAAACCTTCTGCAATAGCTGTTTTACCAGTACCTGGTTCTCCAACAAGGATAGGATTGTTTTTTGTGCGTCTTGATAAAATTTGAAGAATTCTACGAATCTCTTCATCACGACCAATTACGGGATCTAACTTTCCGTTTTTTGCTAATTCATTTAAATTTTTAGCATATTTATTAAGAGAGTTATAGGTGTCTTCTTGACTCTGAGATGTTACACGGTCACCTTTTCGTAACTCTTCAATTGCAGCAGTAAGTGCTTTTTCGGTTACACCTTGATCTTTTAACATCTGAGCGATTTTACTCTTCGATTTAAAAATGGCAATGATTAAATGTTCAATAGAAATATATTCATCATTCATTTTTTTTGCAATACTAGACGCTTCATTTAAAGCTTTACTCAGTTCACGTGAAGCCATGATTTCGCCTCCAGAAACTTTAGGAAAATTTTCAATTTGCTTGTCTAAAGCTTGCTCTAAAATGTTTATGTTAACATTTAGTTTTTTTAGAATAAACGGTAACACATTTTCGTCTACTTCAGAAATAGCTTTAAAAACATGTTCGTTTTCTATGCTTTGCTGTCCATTATCTTGTGCAATTTGTTGCGCACGTTGTATGGCTTCTTGAGATTTTATTGTATAATTGTTAAAGTTCATTGTTTAATTGTTTTTCAATGTATAGTCAATTTTCTTACCATTGTTTAAAACGAGTCAAAATGTCTGTTTTTGTAGTATTTATACTGACTAATTGTCTTTTTTAAAAATTGTAGTAAGATTTAAAATTAATGAAAATATGGGATTTTTTGATAAAATATTTAGTAGTAATTCTTCTGGAGAAAAGGAGGAAAGTGCAATAGCTTGGAAAGCTTTGGCAGATGTAGATCAGTTAGATGCAATAGTAGAAGCATCTAAAGGAAAAGCGCAAGCGATATTTAAACATTCTACACGTTGTGGAATTAGTAGAATGGTGCTGAGCCAATTTGAGAAATCATTTAAAGCCGAAACACAAATTGACATGTATTTTTTAGATTTATTACAGCATCGTGATATTTCTAATGAAATTGCAAATCGGTTTAATGTACATCACGAATCGCCTCAATTTTTAATCATTAAGAATGGGGAAGTGGTGAAGTTTGCTTCTCACAGTGATATTAATTCTTTAGACCTTCTTGCTTTTTAAGGAGAGAAGGCGTAATAGTAATTGTGAGTAAAAACATAAAAGAGCCGTTTTAAACATATGTTTAAAACGGCTCTTTTATAACTGTAATTTTAAAATACTAGATGCTAAGAGATGTAAATAATTCTTTTAATTTTTCATCTGATGGTCTAGGAGCAGAAGGATCTACAATGTTTCCAGCTGGATCTATTAAAAGAAATCTAGGAATACTATTAATTTTGTATTCTCTAATAAATCGAGAATTCCAACCTTCCGGAGCGAAAACCTGTATACCACCTAATTCTTGGTCGGCAACCATAGCTAACCAATCTGCTTTAGCTTCATCCCAAGAACCACTAGTTCTATCATCATCAACAGAAAGACTTACAAACGTAATGTTTT
Source organism: Formosa sejongensis (assembly GCF_033447105.1). Taxonomy (NCBI): domain Bacteria; kingdom Pseudomonadati; phylum Bacteroidota; class Flavobacteriia; order Flavobacteriales; family Flavobacteriaceae; genus Formosa; species Formosa sejongensis. The sequence goes on along the minus strand of NZ_JAWQUN010000010.1, from coordinate 86,698 downwards.
TGTCGTGATATTCTTTTTCTAATTCTTTTAATGCTGGAATTTCAGCTTTACAAGGTGCGCACCAAGTAGCCCAAACATCTATGTAAACGTATTTTCCTTTTAAGCTTTCTAAAGAGGTTGTAGTACCATCAGCATTTGCATAATCAATGAAAAGAGGCGATGTTTTACCCGTCATTTCTTGCTTCATCTTTATATTTCTTGAAAAGTAGTTTTTATTGGCTTCTAACATTGGTTTAAGGTTTTTAGAAGCTGCATTTGTAACCATGGTGTCAAGACCTTGTTTAGAATTGTTAAATGTGTTTAACTCAGTTTCTATTTCTGCAAATTTAGCATCTAAGGTTTCTAAATCCATTGTCGAAAATTCCCTATCCATAAGGGTTTCCTCTTTTAAAGATTTCTCTGCTAAAAAATTATTGTTTTCAGCACCTATACCTTTATATATAATAGATTCGTCAAACTCTTTGGTGTCTAAAGTAATTTCTAGATCGTATCCGTTTTTAAGAAATATAGTAGTAGACTCTCCGCCGTCGTAGAAGTTGTAATGTCCTGCTTCAACTTTTAAAGTGTCACTAAATGTTCCGTCATCATTTACATGAATCGTTTTGTTATATGTACGACTTCTAATTACAAGCGAATCGCTGTTTTGATCTATTATAGTTCCTGAAAGTGTTACATAATCTTTTTTAGGAGTTTCTTGGCATGCAAATATGGTCAGGGCGCCAACTGCAAAAAGTATTTTTTTCATAAGTATGTTTTTTTTCTTATTCCAAAAATAAGAGAATAGTACGATATATTATAATTTATTCTAATTGTTTGCTTTATTTGAATATAATGGTGAGTTTTGATTTCCATTAATTCCTAATTATGAATAATTACCATTTAATATCATCTAAAATTCTTGATTTATCAAAAATTAAAGAGATACTGACGCAACGAATCCAACTACAATTATCTGATGACGTGGTTCAGAAAATTGTTGCTTGTCGCTCATATCTCGATGAAAAGATGAAAGCCCAAGATGCTCCTATTTACGGTATTAATACCGGATTTGGATCTTTATATAACGTTAAGATTTCGAGAGAGAATTTAACGAAATTGCAAGAAAACTTAGTGATGTCTCACGCATGTGGGACAGGTGAAATTGTTCCTGAAGAAATCGTTAAGCTGATGCTTTTGTTTAAAATTCAGTCTTTAAGTTATGGACATAGTGGTGTTCAAATAGAAACAGTGAATAGGCTTGTCGATTTTTTTAATAACGATATTTTTCCTGTTGTGTATACACAAGGTTCGCTTGGGGCTTCGGGAGATTTAGCACCTTTGGCACATATGGCTTTACCACTTTTAGGAAAAGGGGAGGTGTTTTATAAAGGTAAAATAGTGTCTTCTAAAAAGATACTGAAAAAGTTTAATTGGAAACCGATTTTATTACGTTCTAAAGAAGGTTTGGCGCTTTTAAATGGAACACAGTTTATGAGTGCTTATGGTGTTTATTTGTTATTGAAATCGTATAAATTATCTTATTTAGCAGATTTAATAGGAAGTATTTCTTTAGATGCTTTTGATGGTAGAATTGAACCTTTTAATGCCTTGGTGCACTATGCGCGACCACATAACGGACAAATAAAAACTGCAGAACGTGTTCGTGACTTTTTAGAAGGAAGTGAATTGATTAATCAGCAAAAGCAACATGTTCAAGATCCGTATTCGTTTAGATGTATTCCGCAGGTGCATGGTGCTACTAAAGACACTTTAGCATTTGTAGAAAAAACGTTTAAAACAGAAATCAATTCGGTTACCGATAATCCTAATATTTTTGCTGAAGATGATAAAATTATTTCTGGTGGAAATTTCCATGGGCAACCGTTAGCTTTAGCTTTAGATTATTTAAAAATCGCTATGGCGGAATTAGGTAATATTTCTGAGCGAAGAACATTCCAGTTGGTTTCAGGATTAAGAGGTTTGCCTGCGTTTCTGGTTAATAATCCAGGTTTGAATTCTGGATTTATGATTCCGCAATATACGGCCGCAAGTATTGTAAGTGCAAATAAGCAATTGGCAACGCCAGCGAGTGTAGATAGTATAGTGTCCAGTAACGGACAAGAAGACCATGTAAGTATGGGAGCAAATGCCGCAACTCAGGCATTTACTTTGGTAAGTAATGTAGAGCGTATTTTAGCGATTGAATTGTTTAACGCGTCTCAAGCTTTACAATTACGATCACCTTTAAAATCTTCTGATTTTATTGAATCACTATTGAAGATGTACCAAGATGAAATTCCTTTTGTGACAGATGATAGAATTTTACATAATGATATTGAAGTGTCTATCCAATTTATACAAAACTTGGCGATAGACTCTAGTGAGTTATTTAGTTAGAACCACATAAAATATAAAAACAAAAAGCCCCGATATTTTAAATATCGGGGCTTTTTTATAATGTATTCTGATTTTAAGATTCAGCTGGGTTTTCTTGCTTTTCAATAGTGATTACAAGTTCCTGTTTTGTTTCATCTAGTTCCATAAGTATTACATCGCCTTCATGAATTTTTGATGTAATAATCTTTTCTGCCAAAGCGTCTTCAACATATTTTTGAATGGCTCTTTTTAGAGGTCTTGCACCGTATTGTTTATCAAAACCTTTATCTGCAATAAAGCTTGTTGCTTTTTCGCTTAGTCTTAAATCGTAACCTAAATCTTTGATTCTTAATAATAACTTATCAAGTTCAATTTTAATGATGCTATTTAAATCTTCTTTTTCTAACGCATTGAAAACAATAACGTCGTCAATTCTGTTTAAAAATTCTGGAGCAAAAGCTTTCTTTAAAGCACTTTCAATAATGCTCTTTGTGTTGGCAGCTTCTTGAGATTTCTGAGAGGCGGTTCCGAATCCCATTCCCGTTCCGAAATCTTTCAATTTACGTGCCCCGATATTCGATGTCATAATAATGATTGTATTTCTAAAATCAATTTTGCGACCTAAACTATCAGTTAAATAACCATCGTCTAAAACTTGAAGCATCATGTTAAAGACATCTGGATGCGCTTTTTCAATCTCATCTAAAAGTACAACAGCGTAAGGTTTACGACGAATTTTCTCAGTTAATTGTCCTCCTTCTTCATAACCTACATATCCCGGAGGTGCTCCAACTAATCTCGAAATGGCGAATTTTTCCATGTATTCACTCATGTCTATTCTAATTAGTGCATCTTCACTGTCGAATAATTGCTTTGCAAGTACTTTTGCTAATTGTGTTTTACCAACTCCTGTTTGACCTAAAAAGATAAATGAACCAATTGGTTTATTTGGGTCTTTAAGTCCAGCACGATTACGTTGAATTGCTTTTACAACTTTAGAAACCGCTTCGTCTTGACCAATTACTTTCCCTTTAATAAGTTCTGGTAAAAGCGCCAATTTATTACTTTCGGTTTGAGCTATTCTATTTACAGGAATTCCTGTCATCATAGAAACCACATCGGCAACATTATCTTCTGTTACAACTTCACGATGTTGTTTTGTTTCTTCTTCCCATTTTTCTTGAGCAATTTCCAATTCTTTTTCAAGACGTTTTTCGTCGTCTCTTAATTTTGCAGCTTCCTCGTATTTTTGCTTTTTAACAACAGATGTTTTCGTTTCTCTAACCGTTTCTAATTCTTTTTCAAGTTGAAGAATTTGTTTTGGCACGTTTATATTTATAATGTGCACACGAGAACCTGCTTCATCTAAAGCATCAATCGCTTTGTCTGGTAAAAATCGGTCAGTCATATAACGATTTGTCAATTTCACACAAGCTTCAATTGCTTCTGGGGTGTAATTAACATTATGATGACTTTCGTATTTATCTTTAATATTGTTTAATATTTCAATGGTTTCTTCAACTGTAGTTGGTTCCACAATAACCTTCTGAAAACGACGCTCTAAAGCACCATCCTTTTCGATGTATTGTCTATATTCGTCTAAAGTTGTTGCACCAACACATTGAATTTCTCCACGTGCTAAAGCAGGTTTAAACATGTTTGAAGCGTCTAAGCTTCCAGTAGCTCCACCAGCACCAACTATGGTATGAATTTCATCAATAAAAAGAATAATATCGTCATTCTTTTCAAGTTCGTTCATAACTGCTTTCATACGCTCTTCGAACTGTCCGCGGTACTTAGTTCCAGCAACTAAACTGGCTAAATCTAAAGTAACTACACGTTTATTAAAAAGTATTCTAGACACTTTACGTTTTGTAATACGAATGGCTAAACCTTCGGCAATGGCAGATTTACCAACACCAGGTTCTCCAATTAAAAGTGGGTTATTTTTCTTACGTCGACTTAAAATTTGCGACACACGTTCAATTTCTTTTTCACGACCAACAACAGGATCTAGTTTTCCTTCTTCGGCCATAACTGTTAGGTCACGACCAAAATTATCTAGAACAGGTGTTTTCGACTTTTTATTGACTTTACCTGTAGGAGAATTGAACAAATTATCTTTTGTAGCGTCGTCGTCGCTAGAGCTATCGTCTTGGAACGATTCAGCTTTTGGTTCTATATAATTATCATTGTTTGTAATCATAAATTTAAATTGTTCTTTAACGTTATCATAATCTACTTTCAGCTTGTTTAGGAGCTTAGTCGTAGGATCGTTTTCGTTCCTTAAAATACATAGCAGTAAATGCGCTGTATTAATGGAATTACTCTGAAATAGTTTTGCCTCTAAAAACGTGGTTTTTAAAGCGCGTTCTGCTTGCCTAGTGAGATGTAAATTCTTCTTCTCGTTAGAAATTGCTGTTAACGTCGGGTTTGCAGGGCTTAATATTTCAACTTTTCTCCTTAAATGATTTAAATCTATATCTAAGGCGTTTAAAATATTTATTGCTTTTCCGTTTCCATCTCTTAAAAGTCCAAGCATAAGATGTTCTGTCCCTATAAAGTCATGCCCTAAACGTAGTGCCTCTTCTTTACTATAAGCAATTACATCCTTTACTCTTGGTGAAAAATTGTCATCCATATATAAAATCCTTTCTGCATTAAAATTACTAAAACATATTACCAAAGACAAAAAGTATACCTTAATTATATGATTTATGCTAAGAGAAAAAAAATCTTTATTAAATCAAAATATTTGGGGTCTTACTTATTAACTAAATACCTATTGGTAATTGTTAATAAAAACTGTTAAAAACGCTGTTAAATCGCCTGCTATGACTCGCAAAATGGTTATCTTAGCGCGATTTGAAACACACAAGATAACTAAATTATTTTTATAGATGGCAGAAGGAGAAAAGCTTATTCCAATTAATATAGAAGACGAAATGAAAACGGCTTACATTGATTATTCAATGTCAGTCATTGTGTCACGTGCCCTTCCAGATGTTAGAGATGGTTTGAAACCGGTACACAGACGTGTTTTATTCGGAATGCACGAATTGGGAATTAGAGCAACTGGAGCGCATAAAAAGTCAGCAAGAATTGTTGGTGAAGTTTTAGGAAAGTATCACCCACACGGAGATACTTCGGTTTACGACGCTATGGTGCGTATGGCTCAAGAATGGAGTTTACGTTATATGCTCGTTGATGGACAAGGTAACTTTGGTTCTGTAGATGGCGATAGCCCTGCAGCAATGCGTTATACAGAAGCGCGTATGCGAAAGATATCTGAAGACATGTTGGCAGATATTGATAAGGAAACTGTAGACCACAAATTAAACTTTGATGATACCTTAAAAGAGCCAACAGTATTACCAACACGAATTCCAGGTTTATTAATTAATGGAGCTTCGGGAATTGCTGTAGGTATGGCAACCAATATGCCTCCCCATAATATAAGTGAAGTTATAGATGGTACTATTGCTTATATTGAGAATAATGATATTGAAATTGAAGAGTTAATTAAATATATAAAAGCTCCAGATTTTCCTACCGGTGGAACTATTTTTGGTTACGACGGTGTAAAAGAAGCTTTCCATACTGGCCGCGGACGTATAATAATGCGTGCAAAAGCTAATATTGAAGAAGTTCAAGGACGTGAATGTGTTATTGTAACAGAAATTCCGTACCAAGTGAACAAGGCAGATATGATTAAAAAAACTGCCGATTTAGTTAATGATAAAAAGTTAGATGGTATTGCTACGATTCGAGATGAATCAGATAGAAACGGGATGCGTATTGTTTACGTGTTAAAGCGTGATGCAATTCCAAATATCGTTTTAAATAAATTATATAAATTCACACAATTACAAACATCTTTTAGTGTAAATAATATTGCACTTGTTAAAGGGCGACCACAATTATTAAACTTAAAAGAATTAATACATTACTTCGTAGAGCACAGACACGAAGTAGTTGTTAGACGTACAACTTATGAATTACGTAAGGCTGAAGAGCGCGCTCACATTTTAGAAGGTTTAATTATTGCTTCAGATAATATAGATGAAGTAATTGCAATTATTAAAGCATCTTCTAACGCTGATGAAGCACGTGCGAATTTAGTAGAACGTTTTAAACTTTCAGAAATTCAGGCTAAGGCAATTGTAGAAATGCGATTACGTCAGTTAACAGGTCTGGAGCAAGATAAGTTACGTTCTGAGTACGATGAAATCAAAATTACTATTGAAGATTTAAAAGATATCTTAGCAAGCAAGGAGCGTCGTATGAATATAATCAAAGACGAACTTCAAGTTGTAAAAGATAAATACGGAGATGAGCGTCGTTCAATAATTGAATATGCTGGAGGAGACTTAAGCATTGAAGATATGATTCCAGACGAGCAAGTAGTTATTACTATTTCTCATGCAGGTTATATTAAACGTACTTCACTTAACGAATATAAAACACAGCATAGAGGTGGAGTTGGGCAAAAAGCAACAACAACGCGAAACGAAGATTTCTTAGAGCATTTATTTGTAGGTACTAACCACCAATACATGTTGTTTTTTACTCAAAAAGGAAAATGTTTCTGGATGCGTGTTTATGAAATTCCTGAAGGAAGCAAAACCTCTAAAGGTAGAGCAATTCAGAATTTAATAAATATAGAACAAGACGACAAAGTGATGGCGTTTATTTGTACTCAAGATCTTAAAGATGAAGCGTACATTAACAGTCATTATGTTATTATGGCGACTAAAAACGGGCAGGTTAAGAAAACGTCGTTAGAGCAATATTCTCGTCCGAGAACGAATGGTATTAATGCCATTACGATTAAGGAAGACGATGTTCTTATGGAAGCCAAATTAACTACAGGAACAAGTCAAGTGATGCTAGCCTTAAAGTCTGGAAAAGCGATTCGTTTCGAAGAAGCGAAAACGAGACCAATGGGTAGAGGTGCATCTGGAGTTCGCGGAATTACGTTATCAGATAAAAATGATGAGGTTATTGGAATGATTACTGTTGAAAACCCTCAAGAAGAATCTGTATTAGTAGTTTCAGAAAACGGTTATGGTAAACGTACTTATATAGACGATCCAGAAGATGGAGAACCTGTATATAGAGTTACAAATCGTGGAGGAAAAGGTGTAAAAACGATATCAATTACAGAAAAAACAGGTAAATTAGTGTCTATTAAAACAGTATCCGATTCAGATGATCTTATGATTATTAATAAATCTGGTATTGCCATTAGAATTGCAGTTAAAGATTTACGTGTTATGGGCCGTGCTACGCAAGGTGTTAAACTTATAAACTTACGTAACGGAGATTCTATAGCAGCAGTGGCTAAGGTTATGCACGAAGAGGAGGTTTTAGAAGAAATCGAAGGTGAAGAAGGAGTAGAAGGCGAGAATACACCATACGAAGATGGTGATGACGCAACATTAGAGGATAACAATTTAGAAAACAATTAATAAACAATTAACTTAATTTAATCACAATGAAAAAACAGGTTATAGTTGCTTTGGCTTTATCGGTTAGTGCATTTTCTTTTGCACAAAAAAAAGAATTAAAGGCAGCAGAAAAAGCTATTAAAAGCAACAACTACGCAGAAGCAAAAGCATCTTTAAATCAAGTAACGCCTATGTTATCATCTTTAGATGATAAATATAAATCGCAATACTATTATTTACAGGCAGAAGCATTATATGCTAACGGTGCAGGAACTACAGAAGATGTAACTAAAGCTCTCGAAAATTTAGCTAAAGTAGATTCTTCAATGGCTAGTGAGGTTACTGAGTTTACAAACAATATGCAAAACACATATTTAACTAAAGCAAACCAAAATTTTACAAGTCAGAATTACAATGATGCTAGTTTAGAATTTGAGCAATTGTACAAAATTGTTCCTACAGATACTACCTATTTGTATTATGCTGCAGTTAGTGCAGTTAGTGCTCAAGATTACGATACGGCATTAAAACAATATATAATGTTGGATGAGTTAGGTTATACAGGAATTATAACTGAATATTATGCAACAGATATTGCTACAGGTGAAGAAGAAGTGATGAACAAGGAAAATAGAGATTTATTTGTTAAAGCTAAATCTCATGTTAAGCCAGGTGAACGTAAAACAGAATCTAAACAATCTGAGATTACTAAAAATATCGCTTTAATTTATGTGTCTCAAGGAAAAAGTGATGAAGCTTTAGTTGCAGTTCAAAAGGCAAGAGAACAAGATCCTGATAATATAGATTTAATTTTATCTGAAGCTAATTTATATTTGGAGTTGGATCAAACAGATAAGTTTAAAGAGTTAATGGAAGAAGCGGTTAAACAACAACCAGACAATGCAAACTTACATTACAACATTGGTGTTATTTCTTTAAAAAATAAAGAATTTGAAGCAGCTAGAACAGCATTCGAGAAAGCATTACAATTAAAACCAGACTATGCTGATGCAGCTTTAAATGAGTCTACAACCTATATTGATGAAGGAAATTCACTTATAGAAGAAATGAACGGTTTAGGAACTAGTAAAGCAGATAATGCTCGTTATGACGAGTTACGTGCTAAGAAAACAAGCTTATTTGATAAAGGAGCAGATGTTTTAGTACAATATATCGCTAATAACCCTAATCCAGAACCAAACATTTACCAACAGTTAATTAATATCTATAATGCTACTGGTGAAACTAGTAAAGCTAAAGAGATACAAGTAAAATTAGATGCTGCTAAGTAATTAGCGACACATCTTATTATATTTAAAAAACCTGTGAAGTAATATACTTTACAGGTTTTTTTATGGCTTATAGTGATATATAATTGATGAAATTAAATGATAATAGAAATTAATTGTTGAAAAAATTATGATCGAATAGCGTCGCTTTAAATCATTATTTGTAGAGGTTTGGCTGATGTCTTATTATGGTTTAGACTAAGTTATCTTTCAGTAGAGGTTGTTTTTATAATTAAATTCATCAAATGAATTCGGTTTAAGTGAACCGTATTATCTAAAATAACGAAGTTTTTTTTCAGAAATTAAAACTAAAATTTAGCATCACTCAACTTTTTATCCCGTTTATGAACCTTTTTCTGATCTAGAATAAGGGTAGCTTTCCTCTTCAATTTTCTTATAATCATTTCTTCCGTTAAAGCATGTTTTGACTTTGATAGTTGGACTCTTAGTGTATGTAAATGGATTCTCATCACTTTGCTTAAAAGAACTGAATTGGAGTTAAAAGCAACATTATAAAACTTTTTATTTGGTTTTCAGAATGTATGATCAAAGTTTCATAATTAATTCAAATTGTAAATTAAATGAGTATACTCAATACCTTCTTTTCATTATTTAGATCAACTTTACAAATAGATCAACTAGTCTGTTTAATATCCTTAATAGTGAGAACTCAATTTCACAATTTTCATTCATAAATCGTATAAGCAGATTGTTAGTTGCTATGAATAGCATTTAGTAATACTTGCTTAATTTAACTGGTTTGTATCTATAAGAAGAAGCTTCGATGTTTCAGTTTCGTTTTATTTGTCAACATCATATTTTTATGATTAACTATAATTGGAAGCTAGATAGATTTATTTAAATCTTAATAACAAGTTTTGTGTGACTCTAAAATTTTAGAATATGAGTCATCTAAGAGAACTTTTTAAGCTATTTAAAATTAAAATAGGAGGGACTGTACTTGCAAAACCTATTTACAATGTGAAATTCTTATAAATAAAAAAGCCGCTATATAGCGGCTTTTTAGTTTTTATGATAAATAATAGATTAATCAATAATCTCGATTTCTTCTATAATGATAAACTTAGAACGTCTGTTAGCCTGTTGTTGCTCATTGGTACATTTAACACCATTAGAACAGCCATTAACTAGATCCGTTTCACCGTAACCAATTGCACTAATAATTCTAGAAGCATCAATTCCTCTAGATACAATATAGTCTCTAGTTGATTTCGCACGGTTGTCAGATAAGATTAAATTATAATGATCTGGTCCACGACTATCTGTGTAAGATTCAATTTTAATTTTCATATCAGGATGTTCTTTCATAACACCAACAATATTTTCTAACTCGTAAGCTGCATCGGTTCTGATATCCCATTTATCAAAGTCGAAGTAGATAGGGTTAATCACGATTTCTAAATCAATAATAAGTGGTATTAAATTAAGATCTATAATCACTTCGTTTCCGTTGATTAATGAAGTATTCACTTCTACCAATTCATCTTTGTAATCTGCTTTGCTTCCTAAAACGATGTATGTTGTATTACACTTCACTGTAAAAGCGTATACACCATCTTCACCAACCATAGCTTGTTCTATTACTTTTCCAGTTTCGTCTATTAACTGAACATTAGCAAAAGCTAAAGGTAACAATGTTCTGCTGTCTCTAACAGTTCCTACAATAGCTTGAGAACAAATTTCGAATCCATAAATATCATCGCTTCCCATTCCGCCTTCGCGGTTAGAAGAGAAATAACCTCTACCAGTATCAGTATTGATAGAGAATGCAAAATCGTCGTAACCACTATTAAAAGGAGCTCCTAAGTTTTCAACATTTGTTCCGCCTTTTAAAATATCAGATTTATAAATATCTAAAAATCCTAAGTTTAAATAGCTGTCTGAAGAGAAGTACAATGAATTATCTTCAGCTACATATGGGAACATTTCTTTTCCTTCAGTATTTACAGCTGCACCTAAATTAACAGGGAAACCATAATTGTCTTCACCTAAAATAGCAACTTTCCAAATATCTGTTTGTCCAAACCCACCTTCTCTATCTGAAGTGAAGTATAAGGTTTTGCCATCTGGGCTTAATGCAGGATGACCTGTAGAGAAAATTTTATCGTTAATAGATAATTCTTTAACATCTTGCCAAGTACTATCGATTAAAGTGGCTTTATAAATTTTTAAATGAGCAGTTCCTTCACGGTCAGCTTTTAATTTTTTATTCTTACTGGTGTTATCTCTAGTAAAATAAATTGTTTGACCATCTTTAGTTAAAGCAACACTAGCTTCGTGATATTTAGTATTAATATCTTCACTTTTAATATAGTTAGGATAGCTATAGTTTAAAGCATCTTCACCATCTGTACCTTCAGTAATATTGGATTGATAAATATCTAAGAATGGTTCGTCGTTCCAAACATATAATTCGTCTCTATTCTTTTTAGAAGTAGAAGAGAAGTAGAATGTTCCGTCATATTCAAAACCACCAAAGTCAGCATTTTTTGTATTTATAGGTAAGTTGATAACTTCTACATAAACACCTTCAGTACTTTTTAGTCTTTCATATAAAGCAACATTAGTAAAATCTGTTCCTTTTATACGATCTTCATCCTTTTGAACGTCATTAAATTTTTCTAAGTACGTAACCGCTTCTTCATATTTACCTAAACTACGTAAAGATTGCGCATATTTAAAGTAATAAATAGGGTCTACATCATCATACTTATTTATTGCTTCTGAATACCATATCGCAGCTTGTTCAGAATTTGAATTGTTATAATAACAATCCCCTAATCGTGTTAATACATGTGCACTACTATCTCCTTTTTTAACAGCTTCTTGGTATAAATCACTAGCTTTAACATAAGCGTAATTTTTAAAGAATTTGTCGGCTACCTTTTTTTGAGCAAAGATAAAAGTACTTGTAAGTGCTAGTATTGTGAATATAATTTTTGTCTTCATAGTTGGTAGTCTTTAGAAATATCTTGGGGATTTAATACGTCTTTCTTTAAATAGTTCGAACATTAACATGATTTCGTGAGTTCCGCTTTGGTAATTTTTAATTTCCGAATTAATAGGGAATTCATATGTATATCCAATTCTGATTTGTTTAGACACTTGAAAGTCTATTAATGCACCAATAGCGTTTGTACCATTAAAAGTATAATCTGATACTCCGTTTGTTTGGATTCCGTTTACACCTGAATTATTTCTAAAACCAGCACCTAACCATAATTTTTCGTAAAACAAGAAGTTAGCTGTTAAGTCGTAAGATAGGGGCGCTCCGTTTGTTGCTTTAATTAAGAATGCAGGTTTGAATTTGGTATAATCTCCTAAGTTAAAAACATATCCTCCAGTTAAATAATAACTAATACGTTCTAAAGCTTCGTATCCGTTAGTAGCATAATTATTATTTAATATTCTTGGTGTAGATAAACCTACATACCATCTTGTAGAGTGCCAGTATAAACCAGCACCAATGTTAGGATCCCAACGATCTTCGATACCATAAATAACAGGATCGTTAGGGTTTTCAAGTCTAAAATCTTGGTCTAAACTATACTGAGTAAAACCAGCATTAATACCGAAAGCTAATTTTGAATTCTCTCCAGTTTTAATGGTATATGAAAAACTTGCATATAAATAATTAAAATTTTCTGCTCCTAATTCATCATGAATAAATGAACCTCCGATTCCCATTTTCTCATTATCAAGAGGAGATGAAACGGAAAGCGTTTGTGTTGTAGGCGCACCTTCAATTCCAACCCATTGGCTTCTATGAAGACCAACTACACTTAAGGTTTCCCTACTACCCGTGTAAGCAGGGTTAATTGACATGGTGTTATACATATATTGAGTAAACTGAGGCAATTGTTGCGCCATGCCGACCGTGCAACTCAATAATGCAATAGCTACTATGTGATACTTTAAAATTTTCATAGGTTATTTTTTATTTGGTTCCTAAGTAAATTGGACCTGTAATTGGTTTCAATCCGCTATTATTTAATGTTACAATGTAATAGTATGTTCCAGTTGGTAATTGATCTGCGTTTCCAAAAGCACCTTTACTATTCTTACCATTCCAGTCGTTTGAGTAATTATTTGCTTTGAATACTAATGAACCCCAACGGTTATAAATTTCTACGTTTACAACGAATCCACATCTATCAAGTCCCGTTACACTAAAGTATTCGTTCCATTGGTCACCGTTTGGTGTTACCGTTGTTGATATGATAGGATCACAAGTTGGTTCTACACAGTCTTCGTTAATATTAATTGTAACTGTAGTTTGGTTTTGACAACCATCTGCTTCAGTGAAAGTGAAAACATAAGCTCCAACTTCAACATCGCTAGGATCGAAAGTACTACCATTTAATGTAGTATCTCCAGAGTCTACAACCCAAGTACCAGCTGTACTAGGATCTACTAAGTAACTATCTAAATTTATATCACCACCTTCTGTACATTTAGAATCAGATTCTAAAACTGGTTCTTGTTGTACATTAACATCGATTGTTTGAGTAAACTCTGATGAGTTATTACAACTATCTGTTACTGTCCAATCTCTTATTATTTGGTAGTTCTCGTATGCTGCACCTGTTGATGTGTTCTCTTCTGTATACACTACATTTAGAATAGATGTACAGTTGTCTGTAAATTCTAATTCTGGTTTAGCAGGTATTGCAGAACAGTTAACGGTAACATTTGTATCAAAACTATTCACTAAAGTAGGAGGTGTTACATCTGCTACTGTAATAATTTGAGATATTTCTGAAGTGTTTTCACAAGCATCAGTAAATGTCCATGTTCTAGTAATTATACGACTACAAGAATCAATTTCAACTACAGTATCTACACCTGTTGATGTAATTTCTCCACCACAATTATCAGTTGCAGTTAAATCAATATTAGCAGGAATATCGTCTAGACACTCTACAGTAACATCTGCAGGAGCAGAAGGAGCTGTTGGAGCAACATCATCTTTAACAGTAATTACTTGAGTTACTTCTGTTGAGTTTTCACTGTTATCTGTGAACATCCAAGTACGTGTAATAATTACGTTACAAGAATCTGCGTTATCAATAGTTTCAGTTCCTTCTGAAGTAATCTCTCCAGAACAGTTATCTGTAGCAGTTAAAGGACCCAATTCAGGAACATCGTCAATACAAGCATATGTCATATCTGTTGGAGGTGTATTTACTACAGGAGCAGTTACATCTTTAACAGTTATAATTTGAGACACTTCAGTTGTGTTACCACAAGCATCTGTGAATGACCAAGTACGAGTAATAATTATACTAAGTGGGTCTGAATTGTTTACTGTTTCAGTTCCAGCTGAAGTAATAGTTCCAGCACAGTTATCTGTTGCAGTTAATGGCTCCATTGCAGGAACATCACTTTCACATTCAATATTCATATCTGTAGGAGTCGAATCTACTACAGGAGCAGTTTCGTCTTTAACAGTTATTGTTTGGTTCACTTCAGTTGTGTTTCCACTGTTATCAGCGAATATCCAAGTACGTGTAATTATAATGTTACAAGCATCAGCATCATTTATTGTTTCAGTTCCATTAGAAGTAATAGTTCCAGCACAGTTATCTGTCGCAGTTAAAGGTTCCATTGGAGGAACATCATCTATACATTCTACAGCTAAGTCTGAAGGTATTGTTGAATCTACTACAGGAGCAGTTTCGTCCTTAACAGTTATGGTCTGACTTACTTCAGAAGCGTTTCCACAAGCATCTGTAAATGTCCAAGTACGTACAATAATAATATTTGTAGGATCTGAATTATCTTCAGTATCTATACCTGCGACTGTAATATCACCAGCACAATTGTCTGTAGCTGTAAGGTCTATCATTGCAGGAATATCATCATAACATTCTACAGTTATATCTGCAGGAACATTAGTTGGTACTATTGGAGCAGTTATATCTATTACAGTAATTGTTGCAGTTGTTTGAATTGTATTACCACAGTAATCTGAAGCAGTAAACGTAACCGTAATTGCATTGTCTGGACCACAAGAATCAGAACTAATTGATGAAGGATCGAAATCGTTAGTCCAAGTGACATCAGAACAATAGTCTGTCGCCATTGCACCACCATTAGAATCTAACCAAGTGTTTAAAGTTGAATCTGAATTTGCATCACATTCATACACTAAATCTGAAGGTTCAGTATCTATAGTTGGAGCAGTTTCATCGTGAACAGTATAAGATGCAGATGTTGAAGTTGAATTTCCACAAGCATCTGTTGCAGTAAAGGTAACTTCGATAGCATTATTACAACTTTCAGCGTTTGGATCGTAATTGTTAGTCCAAGTCACATTAGAACAACTGTCTTCTGCTAAAGCACCAGCGTTTATTGCTAACCAACCATCGATTGTTACATTTCGTTCATCT
This sequence comes from Formosa sejongensis, assembly GCF_033447105.1. Lineage (NCBI taxonomy): Bacteria > Pseudomonadati > Bacteroidota > Flavobacteriia > Flavobacteriales > Flavobacteriaceae > Formosa > Formosa sejongensis. The sequence goes on along the minus strand of NZ_JAWQUN010000010.1, from coordinate 71,191 downwards.
CCATCACATTCAATTACTATATCAGAAGCTGGAGCAGTAATTACTGGAGCAGTTTCGTCTACAACTGTAATGATTTGACTTCCTGTACTTACATTTCCACAAGCATCTTCGAAATTCCAAGTACGTGTTACTATAACTCTACAAGGGTTTGTATTGTCAGTAGTATCTACTGGAGCAACCGTTATGTCTAAACCACAATCGTCTGTTGCAGTTAAATCTACCATTGCAGGTAAACCATCTGAACATTCTACAGTCACATCAGCAGGAATCGTAGGAACGATAGGAGCTTGAGTATCTATAGCTGTAATGATTTGAGATGTTTCACTAGAGTTTCCACTTAAGTCTGTAAATGTCCAAGTACGCGTAATAATAAGGCTACAAGGATCTGTATCATTTACTGAATCTACACCAGCAACAGTAATTGTTTCTCCACAATTATCAGTAGCCGTTAAGTCTACCATTGGAGGAATATTAGAACACTCTACCGTTACATCTGCAGGAGCTGTAGGTGGAATAGGAGCAGTAGAATCTGTAATTATAATATTAGCAGTAGTTGAGCTTGCATTACCACATTCGTCTGTTGCAACGAAAGTAACAGGAACAGTACCACTTGTTAATAAACTTGGGTCGTAATTGTTTTCCCAAGAAACAGTAGAACAAATATCTTGAGCCATTGCACCACCATTAGTATTTAACCATTCAAGAAGTACAGGACTATTAACATCCCCACATTCTACAGATATATCTTGAGCTTCAGTAGTAACGTCTGGAGCAGTAGTATCTATTATAGTATAAGATGCAGATGTTAAAGTTGAATTTCCACAGTCGTCTGTAGCTGTAAATACAACTTCAGTTGCTTCATTACAATTTATTAAGCTAGGATCGTAATTGTTAGTCCAAGTCACATTAGAACAACTGTCTTCTGCTAAAGCACCACCGTTTATTGAAATCCAACCATCGATTGTTACATTTCTTTCATCACCATTACATACAATTACTATATCAGAAGCTGGAGCAGTAATAACTGGAGCAGTTTCGTCTACAACTGTAATAATTTGACTTCCAGTGCTTACATTTCCACAAGCATCTTCGAAATTCCAAGTACGTGTTACTATAACTCTACAAGGGTTTGTATTGTCAGTAGTATCTACAGGAGCAACCGTTATGTCTAAACCACAATCGTCTGTTGCAGTTAAATCGACCATTGCAGGTAAACCATCTGAACATTCTACAGTCACATCAGCAGGAATCGTAGGAACGATAGGAGCTTGAGTATCTATAGCTGTAATGATTTGAGATGTTTCACTAGAGTTTCCACTTAAGTCTGTAAATGTCCAAGTACGCGTAATAATAAGGCTACAAGGATCTGTATCATTTACTGAATCTACACCAGCAACAGTAATTGTTTCTCCACAATTATCAGTAGCCGTTAAGTCTACCATTGGAGGAATATCAGAACACTCTACCGTTACATCTGCAGGAGCTGTAGGTGGGATAGGAGCAGTAGAATCTGTAATTATAATGTTAGCAGTAGTTGAACTTGGATTACCACATTCGTCTGTTGCAACGAAAGTAACAGGAACAGTACCACTTGTTAATAAACTTGGGTCGTAATTATTTTCCCAAGAAATAGCAGAACAAATATCTTGAGCCATTGCACCACCATTAGTATTTAACCAATCTAGAAGTATAGGACTATTAACATCTCCACATTCTATTGACACATCTTGAGCTTCAGTAGTAACATCTGGTCCAGTAGTGTCTATAACAGTATATGAAGCTGATTTTGAAACTGAGTTCCCACAGTCGTCTGTTGCAGTAAATATTACTTCAGTAGCTTCATTACATGTAATTAAGTTTGGATCGTAATTGTTAGTCCAGGTTACATTAGAACAATTATCTTCAGCTAAAGCGCCTCCATTAATAGCAATCCAACCATCGATAGTTATATTTCTTTCTTCACCATTACATACATAAGTTATGTCGGCAGGATCTGCTGTAATAATAGGAGCAACATCATCTACAATGTTTATTATTTGAGTTACAGAACTTGTGTTTCCACAATCATCTGCAAATGTCCAAGTACGATTAATAATTGTGTTACAACTATCGCTTGGCAGTGCTGAATCTACACCCATAGCAGTAATAGCTCCACTACAATTATCCATTGCAACTAAGTCTGTCGGTTGAGGTACAAGATCTAAACAAGATACTGTAATTGCTGCTGGTGCTGCTGGAGGCACAGGAGCAGTTTCATCTTTAACAATTATAGTTTGAGATGTTGAACTTGTATTTCCACAAGTATCAGTAAACGTCCAAGTTCTTGTAACTATAATGTTACAAATATCTGTATTGTTAGTTGTGTCTACACCTGTAGCTGTTATTAACTCACCACAATTATCTGTAGCTGTTAAGTCTATCATTGCAGGTAAGTCTGTAGTACATTCCACTGTAACATCTGCAGGAGCACTAGGTGCTATTGGTGCAGTTGTATCTATAACGTTGATTGTTTGAGATGTTTGAGAAGCATTTCCACACTCATCAGTAAAAGTCCAAGTTCTAGTTACAATTATATCACATGGATTTGTATCGTTTGTTGTATCGTTAGTTGTTACAGTAATAGTACTAGAACAATTGTCTGTAGCTGTTAAATTAGCCGCAGTTGGTATATCGTCTATACATTGCACAGTAATATCTGCTGGAGCTGTAGGAGCTACAGGAGCAGTAGTATCTACTATTGTAACAGTTGCAGGACTTGTTGTTGTGTTTCCACAAGCATCTGTTGCTGAAAATGTAACTAAGGCAGAACCTGTATTTCCACATTCGTTTGAAACTGTTGTGAAATTATTTGACCAATCTATAGTTTCGGAACATTCATCTATTGCAGAAGCTCCTCCATTCATGTTTAACCAATTTTGTAATCCTTGATCATCGCCACATTCAAAAGTAGCATCACTTGCTTGATCAACAAATACTGGTCCAACAATGTCATTAAATCTATATTGACCTATAACAGTAGAACTATTTCCACAAGCATCGGTAGCTGTAAATGTTACTGATTTAAAATCAGTATCACAAGGTGATGCATCTGCTTCGTTATAATTATTAGTCCAAACAATATCATTATCAGATGTACAATTATCAGAAGCAACAACCCCTGCATGAATAGCTAACCATGCATCAAACGTGTCATTTTTTTCTTCTCCGTTACAATAAATAGTTATAGAATCTTGAGCAGAAGTATCTAATACAGGATCTGTAGTATCTACTATTGTAATTATTTGAGAAACTTCAGAAGAATTTCCACAATCATCTGTAAATGTCCAAGTACGAGTAACTATAACATTACAAGGATCTGTATTGTTTGTTGTATCTACACCTGTTACAGTAATAGTAGGATTAAGAGAGCAGTTATCTGTTGCAGATAAGTCCACCATTGGAGGTAAATCATCTGAACATTCTATAGTTACATCTGCAGGTGCAGTTGGAGTTATAGGTGCTTCTGTATCTTGAATAGTAATTGTTTGTGTTGCAGTTGTTGCATTATTACAGTCGTTAGTTGCAGTAAACGTTCTTGTAACTACTGTTGGGCAAGTTCCTAAGACAACATCCATATATGTTATTGCACTAAATCCAGTAGCAGTTCCGCCACCAGCTTCCGCACTTTGTAATTGGTCTAATGTAATAGAAATAGGTGTTGTACTAACTGGTAAACCTGTTATTACACTAAGATCACATCCTTCTAAAGCATAAGCAGTAGGTGCTGTTATGGTCGGGAATGAAGTCAGATCAGTTTTAACTTCAAAGCTACTAACTGTATCACAACCTGTAGTTACATCTGTAATAGTTACTACATATATACCAGGCATTAATCCTGTAATATCTTGAGTAGTCGCACTAGTGCTCCATAAGTATGTGTAATTTCCAGAACCACCGGTTACAGTAAGATCTATTGAACCATCACTACCAGGAGTACAAGAAGAGTCTGTTATACTTGAAGAAACATCTAAAATATCGTTTACCGTTACTGTAATAGCCACTCTATTTTCACTAATACAATCTGGAGATGGACCTTCAGCAACATAATAAGTAAATGTTCCAGCAACATCTGTATTTGGTGTAATAGATGCTTGTGGAGCAGTTGAAGGATTATTGTCTGTGTAATAGTATAATGTTAAAGCCGCATCGCTTGGTGTCGCTGTTAATGGTACAGCAGTTTCATTTAAGCAATAACTTATCGGATCAGGAGATACTGTTGGTACAGATGTTACTGAGTTTACATTTATAATAAATTCAAAATAACAGCTTTCAGATCCAGCAGGAACAGCATAGTAAGTTGTAGAACCATCATTTCCTGGGAAAGGATTTGAATTAGTATACTCAATTGTACTTGATGTTACAGGGTATTCGTTGTAAAAACGTGTGCCTTGTGGATAAGTAGAACTGATATCTGAAGTTGGTATTGTAGTCGATGAAGATGCACAATAGTAAAAGTTTTTTACAACTGGTACACCTGCGCAATTAGCATTAACATAACTTACAGCATCAATAGTAGTATAAATAGGAGCAGGAAGTGGTGTGCCAACACAACCAGCAGTTGTATCGTATCCTGTTATTAATGTTTTATCGAAACTAGAACCAGAATCACTTCCAGTACCAGAAATAGTACCATTTAAAGAAATTAAATTAGCACACTCTACAACTAACAAAGTACAATCTGTAGTTGCGGTAACTGTAAAATTAACTGATGCTAGTAAATCATCTGTTCTTGTTGCAACAGGTAAATTACCTAAATTCCATTCAATTGCATTTGTAGCTGCATTATATACAGGAGCATTTGCAGATGAGTATGGAGAGTAACTATTATAATTTAAACTTTGATAGGTTGTATTATATGGTAGAGGAATAGAAAGCATTGAACCTGTAGTTGATTCTATTCCGAAATTTTTAACATCTACTTTATAAGTAATACTTTGTCCAGGTAATACTGTTGTAGTAGCAGAATTATTTGGTACACCATTAATATTAGTAATAGCAACTTCAGCTTCAATTTCTGGAGCAGGAGCTTCAAAAGATAATGTTAAGTTATAAATAACGTATTTATCTTGTAGTGCATTATATTTAAAACGTAAGTTTGGTTGACCTATGTTTATAAGTCTATTCGTGTTCGTTCCTTGAGTATTAGGTAAGTCAAATTTGCTAAAACCAATACCTGTATTATTTATAAGGTTAGGATTACGTGGTGAACCACCTACAGAAATAGAAGAATTGAAGAAGTTTCTAGTCACCAAAGCAGGCAATGAACCTGGTATTAAGTTTCCTTGATGAGCTAAACGTAGGTAATTTGAAGTTGTACCTTTTTCTATTTCAAAATAATCAAATTCTAAAGATAAATCTCCCTCTGCGGCCATAACACCAATTTGGGTATTTAAATCTCCGTTAGAAGTATTTAAAGCACTAATATTAATATTTAAAAAATCATCATGACCTACAAGATTTGATTCTCTAAATGCATAACCATCAAAAACGCTAATGTTACGCATTTTCATAGTAGAATTCTCGTAAACAATTACCATACTCCAGCCTCCGAAGAAACCAACATTTCCTCCTAAACCTTCATATAGTGCAATATCTGCAACATCGTAGTTTCCTGTTCCGTTAAGTTTTACATAATCTGTTACATCTGCATATGCAATAAACATATCAGAAAAAGTACCTTGAGGGTAGTAAATATCATTTTCATTTGCAACGACATCAGTATAAGAACCAGAAGAAGGTCCGCTTATAGAGACCTTGTGTTTACTTAATGTTTTAGTAATTGTACCATTGCTAGCTTCAAATGTGTTATCCGGACCTGGACGACCAGTCCAATATAAACCGGCGTATAATATATTCGAACAATCTGTAACAGTTCCATTATCATCTTTCAGTTGTAATGTTGCCGAAGATGAATTTAAGGTATTACTATCTCCATCGACATCTACATATATCATTTCTCTTGAGTCTGCAACACCTGCATTGTAGTCTTTAGGAGTAAGATTTGTATTACCGATGATAGCAAAATCACCTTTTACTGTATATACAGATTTACCAGTGGCACTAGATACTCTAGGCGTAAATGGTTTTATTACTTGTCCATAGCTATAAAAACTGAAAGCCATTAGCAATAATGCTAACAGCGAATACTGTTTAATGTTTTTATATGCTTTAATTTTCTTAGCGTAAATTTTTTTCATTTCATGAATCGATTAAGTTATCCTAATACTGCTTATGATGGATTAACAACTTTATAATTAATAGTTATTTCGGGGTCTATAGTGAAATTTAGTAAAGTCAACCTAGTTGTGTTTACTAAAAATGTTATTCTGTTATTTCTGACAAAAGAAAAATATTTTAAACACAAGTTTGTTTCCTTAACATTAAATTCTTTAGAAAAAGAATTCTTGTGAAGGAAAAAATGTGTAAAACTAATGTTTTTATTAAACAGTACAGGCTTCAATTTGTAAACTTGAGTGCTCTTAAAAACAGTAGTCAAATATAAAATTAGATTTGAGGCGTAATTTTCTATCATATACAAATTATTGATTAACGTTATTTCGTATTGATTACAAATTCAAGACCCAATAAATTTCAAATTCAAGCTACAATACTTTTGGTTAGAAAGTAGTATGACTTTAGAGAGAATAAAGTTTTGAGCGTATGCTCTGTAGTTCAGAACAAAAGGCTTTGTTTTTTGAAATTAGACTTGGGATCATTTTCTTCGCAATTAATAGTTACAAAAAACGGTACAACGAGTCACTAAAACAAAAAATAATGTTAAAATATATTATAAATTCGACAAAGTGTAGTCGGTATGTTTTTTAGCGTCGAATCAAGTATTTTAGCGATTAAAATTGTATTATTTTGTTTTATTCATTGTATTTGTTTAAAGTAAACTGTTGTTTAAAAGTGTTAAATCATTGATATTTAATATTTTAATTTAAATATTAATCTTCATTTATTCGGAAATCTATATGAAAAAGGTAATTATTATTAGACATGCAAAATCTTCATGGAAATATAATGTCGATGATATGCACAGGCCTTTAAGAGCGATTGGTGTTAGAAATACTATTAAAATTTGTGAACGCTTTAAAGAAGTATCCGAAATATCTTTAAAAAATGTATTTTCTTCTCCTGCAAAACGGGCTTTAGATACCTGCCGTATTTTTGTGGAAAATTATAATTCTGATGATAAAATAGAGATAGATGTTGTTGATGAATTGTATGATTTTGAAGGTGCTAAATTGCATCATTTTATTAAATCAATACACGATAATTTGGATACTATTTTCGTTTTTGGGCATAATAATGCATTAACCAGTTTTGTAAATAAATATGCAAATGTTTATGTTCTGAATGTACCTACAAGTGGTTTAGTGATTTTGGAATTTGATATTGATAAATGGGCAGATTTACGACCTGGTATTTTAAAATTAAAATTATTTCCAAAAGAGATAAATTAATAGCATATTTTTTTAATTTTAGTTCCTACTTAATAACATTCGATAAATGGTATTAGAATCTAAATAAGATATATTTGTAGGACATTAAAAAAAAATGCTAAATGATAAAAATCGAAAAAACTAACAACACCTATATAAATAGAGAAATTAGTTGGCTTCAATTTAACGCTAGAGTATTACAAGAGGCCGAAGACAAAAACGTACCCTTAATTGAGCGTTTGCGATTTTTAGGTATTTTTTCCAATAATTTAGACGAGTTTTTTAAAGTTAGATACGCAACAGTTAAACGTATTGATCAAGCTGGTAAAGAAGGTAAAAGTGAACTTGGAGGAATTAAAGCTAGCGAGCTATTAGAAATCATTACCAAAATTGTAATTGAGCAGCAAGCAGAAAGTTTAGAAATTTTAAGTGATATTCAGTATAAATTGAAACACGAAAATATTTTTATAATCGATGAAACTCAAATTTCAGCGTCTCAGCATCATTTTCTAAAACAATATTTTCTTCAAAAAATAAGTCCTGCATTAGTAACCATAATTTTAAACGATTTAGTAAAACTTCCACTATTAAAAGATAGTGCTGCATATTTAGCAGTTAAAATTGTTATGAATACTAATGAAAATCAATATGCGTTAATAGAAATATCTAAAAACATGGACCGCTTTGTTGTACTTCCAAAAGAAGACAATAAAGATTATATAATTATGTTAGACGATTTATTACGCTATTGTTTAGATGATATTTTTAATATTTTCGATTATAAGTCTATCTCTGCTCACATGATTAAAATTACAAGAGATGGTGAGTTAGATTTTGAAAGTGATTTAAGTAAGAGTTTTATCGATAAATTATCAGATAGTGTAAAACATAGACAAATTGGTGAACCCGTTCGTTTTGTTTATGATAAAGAAATCGAGCAAGAAACGCTTCAGTATTTATTACAAAAAATGAATATTGAACCGTCTGATAGTATAATTCCTGGTGGGCGTTATCATAATAGACGCGATTATATGGGATTTCCTAGTTTAGGAAGAACCGATTTGCTATACGATAAAATTGAAGCATTACCAGTAAAAGGATTAAATCTGGAGGAAAGTATTTTTACTGCAATTTCAAAAAAAGATTATTTGCTTTATGCACCTTATCATACATTTTCTTACATCGTTAAATTTTTAAGGGAAGCCGCTTTAGATCCTAAAGTGAAAACAATAAAAATCACTATTTACAGATTAGCTCAAATTTCTCACATTGCAAGTTCATTAATAAATGCTGCCAAAAACGGAAAAGGAGTAACTGTTTCAATAGAGTTACAAGCACGCTTCGATGAGCAAGCAAATATAGCTTATGCCGAGCAAATGGAATTGGAAGGGATTAATTTAATTTTTGGAGTTCAAGGATTAAAAGTACATAGTAAAATGTGCGTTATCGAGCGAGAAGAAGATAGAAAGATAAAACGCTACGGGTTTGTAAGTACAGGTAACTTCAATGAATCTACTGCTAAACTTTATACAGATTACACATTATTTACATCTAATCAAAAGATTTTAAAAGATGTTAATAAAGTTTTTAGCTTTTTTAAAACTAATTATTTAATTTACACCTATAAGCACATAATAACTTCGCCTCATTATACACAGAAAGCGTTATTTAAATTAATTGATGCCGAAATTATAAATGTAAAATTAGGTAAACCGGCAAGTATTAAGCTAAAAATGAATAGTATTTCTAGCTATAAAATGGTCGATAAATTATATGAAGCAAGTAGAGCAGGAGTGAAAATAAAGATGATTGTTAGAGGTATTTGTTGTTTGGTGCCAGGAATTGAAGGCATGAGCGAAAATATTGAAGTTATAAGCATAATCGATAAGTTTTTAGAACATACCAGACTCTACATTTTTTCTAATGGAGGTAACCCGAAAGTTTTTATTTCGTCTGCAGATTGGATGACAAGAAATATTGAAAATAGGGTAGAAGTAACATGTCCGATTTATGACCAAAATATTAAACAAGAATTAATTGATACATTTAATATTTGCTGGAGTGATAATATAAAAGCGAGAGTTTTAAATTTGAATCAAACCAACGAGTATAAAAAGAATAATGATATAAAAGTAAGATCGCAGTTTGCAACCTACGAATATTATTTAAACAAGTTAAAAGAGTAAGATGCTTACAATAAAAAAATATGCAGCGATCGATATTGGTTCTAATGCCGTAAGGTTGCTTATTGCAAATATTATTGAGGAAGAAGGGAAACCTACTAAATTTAAAAAAAGTTCGTTAGTACGTGTTCCAATTCGTTTGGGAGCAGATGTGTTTTTGGAAGAAAAAATTTCTGAAAAAAATATTGAACGTATGATAGATACTATGCATGCCTTTAACTTACTTATGAAATCTCATAAAGTAGAAAAATATAAAGCATGTGCAACATCAGCCATGCGAGAAGCAAAAAATGGGCCTGCGGTAGTACAGCAAATTTTAGATCAAGCAGATATAAAAATTGATATTATTGAAGGCGATGAGGAAGCTGCTATTATTGCTGCAACCGATTTAAATGCCTTTATAAATCCGAATAAAACCTATTTGTATGTTGATGTTGGAGGAGGAAGTACAGAGTTTACTGTTATAGATCATGGTGTAACAGCAATTTCAAAATCTTTTAAAATTGGGACAGTAAGATTACTGAACGATATGGTTAAAAGGGAGACATGGAGCGAACTCGAAAAATGGATTAAAGACCACACAAAAGACTATGATAAAATAGACTTGATTGGTTCTGGAGGAAATATTAATAAAATATTTAAAGTGTCCGGTAAAGCAATAGGTAAGCCATTAACATTTTTCTATTTAACATCGTATTACAATATTTTACAGTCTTATTCTTACGAAGAACGTATTACAGAATTAGATTTAAATCAAGATCGTGCAGATGTAATTATACCAGCTGCAAGAATTTATTTGTCTGCAATGAAGTGGAGTGGAGCAAAAGATATTTATGTTCCTAAAATTGGATTGAGTGATGGTATTATTAAGAGTTTATATTACGAAACGGTATCGAGTAAAAAGTTAGAATAACGGAAAAATATGCCGTTTATCTTTTTTTTCTTACAATTATCTAAAATTATATTAAAGTGATTTTATTAATTTTAACTTAGCACCAAAATCTATCAATATGAAAAAAATTACTTTTCTAGTATTAACCATTCTAGCAACAACAACTAGTTTCGCCCAATTCGATTTGTTTGGAGTTAGATCTGGTGTTAATATCTCTAATTTAGATTATAAATCTGATGTTCCTGAAGGTAACACTCACAGAAATGGATTTATGATTGGATTTACAGCGCAATATGGTATTACCGAAAGTTTCTCAATCGCTCCAGAAGTTCAGTTTTCTGCAGAAGGAGCTAAAAAAGAGGAATTAAGATTAGACTATATTAATGTGCCTGTATTTGCAAAATATTCAATTACCGAACAGTTATCTGTTGGTCTTGGGCCACAATTAGGAATTAAAATTCATGAATATGAAGATGGTTTCCAAAACTTAACTTTTTCAGGTATAGCAGGTGTAGAATATGTGTTTTACGAAGACTTTTACGTTGATGTAAGATATTCTTATGGTTTTACAAATGTGTATGATGACGACCAACCTTTAGAAGCTACAAATAGCAACATCCAAATAGGTGTAGGTATAAAAATATTCTAACAAAAAAAACATTTAGTAAAAAAGGATCAAATCTCTATTATAGAGATTTGATCCTTTTTTTATGTTTAATAAGATGCTAAAATGGGTTCCTAAGTTCAATTAGAGTACTGTGTTTGTAATGTTATTGTTTATTAGCACCCCAATACCAAGAAGGGTATTGGGGTGCTAATAATAGATTTAATAAAGTAAATAATAGTTTATGCTTTTGTTATTTAGAACAGTTTAACTACTCGAATTTTATTAAAAGTTACTTTGATTGTTTGAAATATTAAAGTGCTATTTAAGTGTTCTTTTGCCACCATTTTTTAGACGAGTTAGGATTCTTACCATAGCCGTATCCATACCCATAACCATGACTCTTTTTATGATCGGAGTTATTAAGTAAAATAGTCATATTAGGTAAGCGTTTGTCATCGTACATGGTTTGTGCAATGTGTAGGCTCCTTTTGTCTAAATAATTTGCTTTTACTACATATAAAAATAAATCTGCATATTTACTTATTAATAAAGTGTCTGTAACCAATCCAACAGCTGCAGTGTCTACTATAATGTAATCGTATTCGTTATTTATAGAATCAAAAAGTTCTCTGACTCTATCGCTTAATAAAAGTTCTGCGGGGTTTGGAGGAATTGCACCCGAAGGTATAATATCGAGAAATTGATTGTCTTTAGTTTTGATAATAATATCTTTCAATTTAAGACTGTTATTACTAAGATAATTTGTTAGGCCTATACCATTTTCAACGTCTAAATATTTAGAAGCTTTAGGCACTCTAATATCTGTTTCTAAAAACAAGACTTTCTTTTCAGAATGCGAAAGCGATAAAGCTAGGTTTACTGAAGTGTGAGATTTCCCTTCTTTACTTGTAGTAGATGTTACAAATATAATTTTAGATTTATGCATTATATTTTGTAACATAAAATCTATATTGGTTCGTAAAATCCTAAAAGATTCTGCTTTTGGAGAATAATCTACTTTTTTAACTGCTAGATCCTTAGTTAAGGATTTAGGTATCTCACCAATAAAAGGAATATTTAAATAATTAATTACATCCTGTTTTGTATGCACTTTATTATCTAGCAAATTATTAGCATATATAAAAGAAATAGGTATTGCTAAACCAAATATTAAGGCTGCTAAATATACAATTAGGTTTTTTGGACTTACAGGAATGTTAGAACTACTAGCGCGATCAATAATCTTAGCATTAGGAGAGGACATACCTAAAGTTATGGCCGTTTCTTCTCGCTTCTCTAACAAGTAAAGATATAATGATTCTTTTATATTTTGTTGTCTTGTTATATCTCTAAATTTACGTTCCTTACCAGGTGTAGAATAAATTTGAGCATTAATTCTAGAATCGGTACGCTTTAAAGATCCCAAAGTGATTTCATTTGAAGACTTTAAATTTATTAAACTTTGTTCTAAATTATCTTTTAAAGCCTTTATTTGATTATCAAGGTTAATAACTGTTGGGTTTTTTTCACTCGAATTTTTTAAAATTCGATTTCTTTGCATCACTAAATCATTATGACTCTTAGTGACTTGAGAAATGCCAGAATCTTCTATGCCAACATTCGCTGGTAGCAAATCACCATTACTATTATTAGAGTTTAAATGATCTTCCATATAATCAATCAATTGAATCTGATTGGTTGTAGCGATTAAATTGTTTTCATTATCTCTTTCAGATTGTAAAAAAATACTTGATTGAGAGGTTAAATCTGATAATCTATTATCTTTTTTTAAAGTTTCAGCTGTTAAATCAACCTTCTCTAATTCTTCTGAAACAATATTTAAGCGATTAGTTATAAAATCTGAAGTAACCTTAATTACCTCTTCTTTATCGTTAACAACATCGTTATTATATTTATCAATAAGCTTGTTTAAGAAATTTTCTGATTTAGCCTTTATTGCTCCATTAATAGACAGGTTAATAATACTAGAACCTTTTTCATTAGATAGATTTAAATCGTTTTGATAACCATTAATCAATTTATCTACAGGGTTTAGAACTGTTTTAATTACAGAACCTGGTTGAATACCATTTGATTCAGAATTTGGAGTTATAATTATACCACCAAAAGAAGTACTTATTTTATCACCAAAATCGTAAGTTTTTCCATACTCAGAATCATCTCCTAAAGATGTTAATGTTTTTGGATCTTCATTAGAGACTTTGAACTTGGTGTTGGATAATATGGTAACATAAAAAGTTGTATCAACTTTGTTAATTATGGAATCATTTTTAAAAAAAGTTAAATTAATTGGAGGGTCTAAATAACTCTCTTTTTCCTTTATTCTACCCTGGACATAAAAACTAATGTTAAGTTTTAAGTCTTTAATAACTTGTTCAATAAGTGTTCTTGATTGAAGAATTTCAATTTCATCAGTTATATTATCAAAACCAGATGAAAAAATTCCAGAGCTCTGTAGACTTGAGATTTCTGGTAATTTATTCATTTGCTGTTCATCATTAATTTTGATTATAGCTGAACTTTTATACTGATTTGTTGAATACCTTAAGAAAATGAATGCAAAAATCAAGCAAGTAAAAATAGATAAAATAAAATATTTCCATTTTGAAAGATATAAATGAAGTATATCACCAACAATTAAATCGTTTTTCTGAATTTCGTTTTTCATTCTATTTAATGATTAAAGCAGTAATTGTTGCTAATGTGGCAATGGCTGAAATTAATACAACATTGTTCTGATTGTACTTCGATGACCTAATTTTAGCTTTATTTGGTTCTACATAAATTACATCATTTTGAGTAAGAAAAAAGTATGGTGAGTTCATAACGTTTATAGATGTTAAATCGAATTTGTAATACCTGTTTTCACCGTTTATTTCTCTTATTAAAAACACATTATCTCTTTTTCCATAAATTGTTAAATCACCTGCTAAACCCAATGCTTCGGTAAGAGAAACTGTTTCATTTTGTAAGTTATATGTGCCCGGTTTATTTACTTCTCCTAATATGGTTATTGTAAAGTTGGCTAGTCTAATATTAACAATAGGATCTTTTAAATACTCTTCTAGAGTTCCTTTTAAAAAATAATTAGCCTCACTTCTTGATAGTCCACCTAATTTAATTGTTCCTAAAACAGGAAACTCTATATTTCCATTTTTATCTATTAAATAGGTTTGCATTTTCAACGTACCTTGAGCAGATATTACAGAAGTTGTATTATAAGAAACGGCAGGTAAATTAAAAGGTCTTGCTGCTTCTGGATCTATAGCAGAAACATCTATTGTTAATAAATCATCGGGTTTAAATTTAATTTCAAAATCAGATAATTCACTATGCCCTTTAACAGGTTCATCTTGAAAATAGACAATGCTTTCTCTTGAAACTCCACATGAAGTTAAAATTAATACAATGACTGGTAATAATATTATTTTAATTGCAGATTGGTTAAAAATAGTTTTCATAGGTTTAATTGGGTTTACTATCTAAAACTTCAAATTTTGAATTATTTGAAATGTATTCAGGTACAATTTCCTTTATTTTAGATACGGTTTCTAGTGTTTGACATTTAGGGTTAGTATTGTGTAAATCGAGTATCTGATCAAGAATAGTTTTTGTGTCTACTTTCTTTGATTTAGCGATCATAATTTTTTCATGATATGTTGGACGAGTATTTTCTCCATTAGCTAGTAATTCTTCATATATTTTTTCTCCGGGTCGTAATCCTGTAATTTTAATATCTATGTCATTCGGATAATCCAATCCAGATAGCGTTATCATGTTTATGGCTAAGTCGAAAATTTTAACAGATTTTCCCATATCAAATACAAAAATTTCACCTCCATTACCCATTGCTGCAGCTTCTAGTACCAATGAACATGCTTCTGGGATAGTCATGAAAAATCGTGTAATATCTTTATGTGTAACAGTTAAAGGACCTCCATTTTCAATCTGTTTTTTAAATAATGGAATTACAGAACCATTAGATCCTAACACATTTCCAAATCGAGTAATAATAAATTTTGTCGAACCCTTTTTATTTAAACATGTAATATAAAGTTCTGCGATTCGTTTTGTTGCTCCCATTACATTGGTAGGGTTTACAGCCTTATCTGTAGAGATCATGACAAATTTATTCACATCATATTTTATAGCTAAATTGGACATGTTAATTGTTCCACTAATATTTACACTAACTGCTTCGTATGGATTATTTTCCATTAAAGGAACATGCTTGTAAGCTGCTGCATGAAAAAGTATCTCAGGTCTTAATTCTGAAAAAATCTGATTCATTCTCACAGCGTTTCTTACATCAACAATAATCACTTCAAAACGCTCAATATCATTTTGAATAAATTCCTGTTGAAGTTCATACAATGGAGATTCTGCAACATCAATAAGTATTAATTTTTTATAATTAAACTTGGTAAGTTTTCTAGCAATTTCACTACCTATAGAGCCTGCAGCTCCAGTAACTAGAATCACCTTGTTATTGTATTCATCAAATAATATCGGATTTTCTATACTAATTGGCTCGCGTCCTAATAAGTCTTCAATATTTACTTCTTTTATCTGGCTAACCTGTAAATCACCATCAATCCATTGTTGAACAGGAGGTGTTATTTTAACTTTTATTGACTTAGCAAGGAAATCCTTTGTGATTTCTAATAATCTTTCAGAACTAATATTTTGAATTGAAATGACTATTTCATCAATATTATTTTTTTTAATAAATTCGTTTGAAACACTTTTTGGATCATAAACATTTAATAAATTGATTTTCTTTCCGATTTTTTTAATATTATCGTCAATAAATCCAAAAATTTCAATATTACTTTTTGAGTCATTAGTTATCGCATCATAAGTAACCATTCCCGAATTACCTGCTCCATAAATTAAAATGATGTGACCTTTTTTTCCGAGTATAAGTTGATCTGATTTTATGCTGTGATATATAGATCTAATAAAAAATTTAGCTCCAATTAAGAAAAAAACATTAAGTAATAAATGGATATAAATTATAGAACCAGGGATATCGAATACAGATGCGTAATTAAATTGTCGACTTATGTATGTAGATATAATTAAAATTGTAGCTAATAAATTAATTCCAACTATAATGTTTATAACATCTTTTACACCTGTAAATCGTACAACACCTTTATGAGAATTAACAACTATAAAACTAACAGCAGCTGCAATTATAACAAACGGAATTTGTTTAATAAAATTTAAAAAATCAAAAGAAACTTCGAAATTAAAACGAATTAAATGGGCTAAAAAGAATGTAAACGCAACTAAACATAAATCCACCAACAGAACGAGCCATTTAGAGGCGTATCTGTTTGATAATTTAATAAGAAAGTTGTTTATTTTATTCAAAATATTGAGTAATTAATGAAACTATTCTTTGTAAGTCTTCTTGGGTTAAATTGGAGCCGCTAGGTAAACATAGCCCTCTTTCAAATAAATCATCAGAAACACCATTTAAATAGCTTGGAGCATCTTTAAATATAGGTTGTTGATGCATTGGTTTCCATAATGGTCTAGTTTCTATATTATCTTTTTCTAAATATAATCTTAATCCGTCTTGATCTTTCTTGTTTTCTAATAAAATACAAGTTAACCAACGGTTAGAGTAAAATCCGTCAGGTTCGTCTAAAAACTGAATAGCATCTATATGTTTTAGCCTTTCTTTATAAAATTTATAATTATCACGTCTCCTATTAACATGATTGTCTAATACCATCATCTGACCTCGGCCTATACCTGCAATTACGTTAGACATTCTATAATTATAACCAATATGAGAATGCACATAAGCAACATCTTGGTCTTTTGCTTGTGTTGCTAAAAAAATCGCCTTTTCTTTATCTTCTTTTGAAGTACACACTAAAGCGCCTCCTCCTGAAGTTGTAATGATTTTATTGCCGTTGAAAGATAAAATTGAATACTTGCCCAATGTTCCACATTTTTGTTGCTTATATGAGCTTCCTAAGGCTTCTGCGCTATCTTCTACTATTGGAATATTATACTTTTCTGAAATAGACTGTATTTCATCTGCTTTATAAGGCATGCCATATAAATGAACGGCTACAATGGCTTTTGGTTTTTTTCCTTTAGCAATTCTATCCTTAATAGCAATTTCTAATTGTATTGGACACATATTCCAAGTTTCTCTTTCACTATCTACGAAAACAGGAGTTGCACCTTGATATACAATTGGGTTTGCTGATGCAGAAAATGTTTTAGATTGACAAATCACTTCATCATTAGTACTAACATTTAGTAAAATTAGTGCTAAATGCAAGGATGCAGTTCCAGAACTAACAGCAGCTACATGTCTGTTTTCATTTAAATAGTTTTTTAAATCATCTTCAAAACCAGTTACATTAGGGCCTAGTGGGGCGATCCAATTGGTTGAAAAGGCTTCATTAATAAAGCCAATTTCATGTCCACTCATATGTGGTGAGGATAACCATATTTTTGATTTCATAAGTAAAATTGTTACATAAAATATTACAAACAATTTTTATGTTTATTTAGGGACTTGGAACATAAAAACATTAAGATTAATAAACTTATAGTTTAATAATTAGATATAAATATCAGTAATTAGTTAAGACTAAATCAAATAAAAACGATGAATAGCAGATATTTACGTTAACAATTGTTTAGGAAAAAAGGCACAAGAATTTTGGTCGTATTTCAGGATATAATTCCTCTGTTTTTTTAATAAATTAATAGAATTTGATTAACATTGTATTAAAGTTATAGGTTTCAATTATCTCGATAACATGTAATTAATGTGCTTGCGTAATTTCTTGTCGACATTTTTATTATGTAAATTAAAAGTCTTTGACGTTAAAGAAATCGGCTAAAATTTAAAGTAGTAAAAATGAATAAAATTGTAATTATTGGTGCTTCTGGACATGCTAAAGTTATTATTGATATTATAGAATTACAAAATCAATTTGAAATAATAGGCCTTGTAGATACTTACAAAAAAAAAGGTGAGATTTTGTATAATTATAAAATACTTGGAACAGAGAAAGACTTACCTATTCTTATTAAAGAACACGATATTGATGGAGGTATTATCGCCATAGGAGATAATTGGACTAGAAAGAAAGTCTATGAAGAAATAGAAGGGATTTTTAGTGATTTTAAATACATAACAGCTATTCATCCTCATTCCGTAATCGGAAAAAATGTTAAAATTGGCGCAGGGACTGTTATCATGGCAGGAGTAATTATTAATAGTGATGCTGTTATAGATAGACATAGTATAATTAACACCAAAAGTTCGGTTGGACATGATACAATTATTAAAGAGTTTGCTAGTGTTGCTCCAGGTGTAACTATTGGAGGAGATGTTAATATTGGTAAAGGGACGGCTATTTCTTTAGGGGTTAATGTGCTTGAAGGAGTAACGATAGGTAAATATTGCGTAATAGGTGCAGGCTCGTTAGTAAACAGAAATATAAAAGCAAAAACATTAGCTTACGGTATACCTGCTAAAATAATAAAAAAGAGAAATCTTGATGATAAGTATTTAGGTTTAACCAAAGATAAAAAGCCAAAAGGGGTATAGTCTAGAGCATAAAAGAATAAAAATAATTAATGAAATTGAAATATATAAATCAATATTAAATAAGTTAGATTTATTTAATACTTTTTGTTCATAAGGATATTATAATTGTTAAGATGAAAGAAATTTAAACTTTTTTGTTTTATCAAAAAAAAGACAAACCATTAATAGTTTAGCCCCTTATAAGTTGGAAGTAATATTTTAAATTTCAATTAATACCTTTGAGATATGAAATTCAAGAAATTGAAAAAATTGAAGAAATTGAATTTAGAAGAAAAGGGCAGTATCTCTTGCATTTATGACCCAACCTATAACTAAAATAGCTCGATTAATTTTTTTCTGCTGTCATTCTTTTTAGTCTAATAATAAATAAAATTATTCTATTAAAATCCGTTTCGGAAATAAAATTAGAGAATAATATGTTTAATATCAAATAATTAATTACTGTAATCTTCCTCTTTTAATTTGTTAGATAATTGTAATATTTATTAATAAATTAAAAGAAAGATACATTGAATCTAAAATATTAAATATTAAATTTGAATTTTATCTTGCATATATCCTTTAAACACATGTAATAAAAAAAGGATTATAAAATAGGGCTGTTGATTATTTTCAAGACTTAATAATGTTTTCTTTTAAAGTCAAATAGGCTTAATTTATTGTTTAAAAGGTGTAGAAATATATGTGATTAATCAAGTGTCATTAATTTATATTTATAAAATGTATAAAGCATTCTTAAAAAGAGTAATTGATTTTTTAACATCAATAATAGGTTTCATTATTTTGTTTCCAATATTTTTAATAGTGACAATAATTTTATTAGTAACGAATAATGGGCAACCATTTTTTTTCCAAAGCAGGCCTGGTAAAGATGATAAAATTTTTAAAATCATTAAATTTAAATCGATGTCTGATAAAAAAGATGCTAACGGTAAATTATTATCAAATTCCGAACGTGTAACTACTGTTGGTACTTTTATTAGAAAAGCTTCTTTAGATGAAATTCCTCAGCTTTTAAATGTTATTAAAGGTGACATGAGTTTAATCGGTCCCCGTCCACTTTTAGTTAAATATTTACCATATTATACTAAACAGGAAAGTTTAAGACATAGTGTAAGACCAGGAATAACAGGTTTAGCACAGGTTTCAGGAAGAAATTCTATAGGTTGGGATGATAAGCTAGCTAAAGATTTAGAATATGTTGAGAACCTTAGTTTTAGTTTAGATGTGAAAATATTGTGGGAAACATTTAAAAAAGTTATTTCACGTTCAGATACAGAATTAAGACCTGAAACATTGGATTTTAGCGAACATAGAAAGTTAGAAATAAAGGAGAAGGAACGTAATTTAATTTAATTTTAAGATTTAATTATTCTGTTTTATTATGAGATCCTTTGAAGTCAGGAACTATATCATCTTCAATAGAGTAAATACCATCATTTTTAAGTACTTTATATATTGTTAAGATTATAATTTTTGTGTCTAGAAAAAAAGATAAATTATTAACGTACCAGATATCTAATTCAAATTTCTTTTCCCAACTAATAGCGTTTCTTCCATTTATTTGAGCCCAACCAGATATGCCAGGTTTAATATCATGTCTGTGTTTTTGTGTATCGTTATATAATGGCAAATAGTGTACTAAGAGTGGTCTCGGGCCTATTAAACTCATGTCACCTTTAATAACATTCAGTAGTTGAGGTATTTCATCTAATGAGTATTTTCTAATAAATCTCCCTGTATTCGTTAAACGTTGAATTTCTGGCAATAAATTTCCGGAAGAATCTTTTTTATCACTCATAGATTTAAACTTAATAATTCTAAATACCTTTTCGTTTTTTCCTGGGCGTGACTGAAAGAAGAATGGACTGCCATCATTTTTATACAATAATAATATAGTCACTATTAAAAAAATAGGGGATAAGATTATAAGACCAAGTATGGCTAGAATAATGTCTAAAAGACGTTTGAAAAACGACTTGTATAAATTCATTTAGTTTCTGTTTTAAGACAAAATTAAAGTTTAAAGGTAACTAAAACAGGTTCGTGGTCAGATAAATTTAATTTAAAGTTTTTATGGGTTATAATTTCTATTTGGTAGTCCATAAGGACAAAATCTATTCGTAAGGGGTAACTTTTTAGTTTGTAAGTGATTCCGAGACCTTGACCTCTTTCAATAAACGAATCATTTAAATCTTCCTTTAATATTTTGTAAGGTTCAGAATATTGGGTAGCATTGAAATCTCCACTTACAATGATTTTATTTGATGTTGAATTCATGCTTTTTTTAACAATAATGGCCTGATTTAGTTGTTGATTTAGCGTGTTATTTAATTTTTTAAACGGATTTTGTTCTATCAAGTTTTCAGAAAGTTGATGAGACTGTAGATGTAAATTATAAAGCCTTACAGTATCGTTTTTAATTAAAATATCGGCAAAAATACCATTGTTCTTAGTGTCAGGAAAATCTGTATACCCGGTGTTAATTATGGGGAATTTAGAATAAATAGTTAAAAGTGATTTCTTTTTTTTTAACCTTAGGTCAGAAAAATTGTAATTATAATTCTTGATTTTTCTGATAATAGGATAGTTGGATTCTTGTAAAACTATAATGTCTGCTTGTACAGAATCTAAGAATTTCATTATATTAGAGCTAATTGTTTTATCTTTCAAATTAGCACTAAACCCTTTAGTATTAAATGTTAGAATACTTAGGCTTTCTTTGTTTTCTATAGTAGTAAAAGGTGAGAATTTATAGAATACATTAAAAAGTAATAGAAAGATTAAGATGCTAATGCTGTATCCATACTTTCTCTGTGTAAAGCCATAAAAAGCCATTAAAAAGTTTAAAATAAAAAGTACAGGCAAGACTATACTAAAAAGAACAGATACCCAACCCCAATTAAGATAAGTACTAATCATTCCTATTATAAAAATAGTTGTGATTAGTATCGAAATTTTATCTTTAGTTTTTAAAGATTTTTTTAAGACCTTGATGGTATCAGAATTAATCGTTAAGTACTTTATTAATTAATGATGTAAGGTCCTTATTAACAATTTTTACATCAAATCTTTGTTCCGCATAAGCTCTACTGTTAATTCCCATTTCTTTGATTTTTGACTTGTTAGTAATGAAATATTCCATTGCATTAGCTAATTGGTCTAAATTATTAGGTTCTATTAAAATTCCATTATTGTCTTTTATAACGGTTTCTTTACACCCCGGAGTTTTTGTGGTTATAATAGGCAAACCTACAGATAATGCTTCAAGAATAGAGCGCGGTATCCCTTCTCTATAATAGGTAGGTAATACAAAGACATCTCTTTTGTACAGGTGGTCAGGAACATTGTTCTGTCTTCCATGATAGATAATTACACCCTTTTTATCTAGTTCTATTAATTTCTCTAATTTTATTGCAGATGGGGATTTATCAGGTGCACCTATTATATGAAATTCAGCATTGGGATATTTATTTTTTAAAATTTTAGCCGCTTCTATAAATAAATCGATTCCTTTCTCTTTAATTAATCTCGCAACTAAAAGAAAACTAACAACTTCTGAAGTGTTGGTATTCACTCTATATTTATATTGGCCTAAATTAACACCAGATCCACTAACAAAAGCAACTTTATTATCTTTAGAAATGATATTTCTATCTAGAAAAAGTTGATAATCATCTTTGTTTTGAAAAACGATGATTTTATTCTTCCTAATAGAAATTTTATATAAAACTTCATTCAATCTTTGAAGCGTTCTCGCTTTAAAGGTTAATCCTGTAAATGCAAAACCAAGCCCGGTAATTAAGGAAATTACAGGTATGTTACAAGAATTTGCGGCTATCGAGCTGTAAATAACTGGTTTAACGGTGTATGGGAATACTAAATCGATATTATTGTTTTTTATTATCGACTTTAATTCTGATATTGATTTTAAATCCTTAAAAGGATTTAAACCCGTACGTTCTAATTTAAATTCTAGGGGTTTAGCTCCTAAAGCAATGAGTTTTTCTTTCGTTACTTCTGGGTAATCCGGAGCAGCTGTAAAAACACTAAAACCACTTTGCACTAAATGTTCAATATAATCACCTCGGAATTTAATTAATGAGGGAGAATATGAAGCGACTATTAAGATTCTTTTTTTTTGCATTTAGATGTTGGATTGCTTTAAGAAGTTATAGGTGTACCATTTCTGGAAACAATAAAAAGACCAGACCCTAAAAGTACTATCTTTTTTACTCTCTAAATGATCTTCAACTAATTTTATTATAACGTCTTTATTGAAGATGCCTTGTGTCTCAAGGAACTTAGGTTCAACATAACTTTCAAGTTCTTTTCGTAAACTTTGTCTTAGCCAGTCACCAGTTGGAGACCCAAATCCGCTTTTACTTTTTTCGAGAAACTCGGCAGGGAATTGATCTCTGAATGCTTCTTTTAATATGTGTTTTTTATTCCAACCTTTCATTAAATATTCTTCGGGTAGACTGTTTGTAAATTCCCAAAGACCTTTATTTAAAAAAGGTGCTCTGCATTCTAAAGAATTCATCATACTTGTTCGGTCTACCTTAGTTAGCATGCCTCCTTCAAGACTTAAAACCTTATCTACTTGTCTGAAATCGGTTAATGTTTCTGCGCGTTCTAAATTTAAGCCATCTTTATATTCTTGAAATAAATTATGGTCTAAGTAATCAGGATTTAATATTTCGGTAATTTCTTTATTCGTATTCGCTAATGAAATAATGTCCCAATAAAAATCACCTTTATAATTTATAGCATGCAGCAATCTTTTAATTTTAAATTTTTTTCCTCTAGAATCATCTTTATCAATTAGGAATTTTTTGCTTCCTTTTAAAATAGATTTATGTAAAGTTTCAGGTACTATACCGGTGTATTTTTTATTCATTTTACCAATGTAATACTTGTTGTACCCACCAAATACTTCGTCGCCACCATCTCCTGTTAAAGCAACGGTTACGTGTTGTCTTGTTTTATTCGAAAGTAGGTGAGTGGGTAAGGAGGCGGTATCCGAAAAAGGTTCATCAAAATTTATTAAAATTTCATGAATGTTGTGTTTTAAATCGTCTTCATCTATAATAAATTCATGATGATTACTATTTAACATTTTCGCCACAATCCTAGATTTATCTGATTCGTCGTATGATGCTTTTTTAAAACCAATAGAAAATGTGTCTATTTTTCTATCACTTCCTTGTGATAAACATAGAGATATAATAGAAGAATCTACACCGCCCGATAAAAATGTACCTAAAGCTACATCAGAAATAGATCTGCTGTTTACACTGTTATAGACTAACTCTTTAGTTTTTTTCTTAGCATCATCAAAAGATATGTTTAGTTTTGTAGGAACAGGTTCTTCGTTAATCTTGGTTATGGTTGTAGTATGGGAAGTTAAATCATATTCGATATAATGATTTGCTTCTAACTTAAAAATGTTATTGTAAATGGTGTGTGGTGCAGGGATGTAAGTTAATCTGAAATATAAGTTTAATCCTTTTTTAGAGATTTCTGGTGTAAAATTAAGCGTATTAATTATAGATTTTAATTCTGAAGCCCATAAAAATTGAGTATCAGATTTAGTGTAGTATAATGGCTTTTCTCCAAAAAAATCACGAGTTATAAATAACTTGTTTAATTTTTTATCGTAAATACTAAATGCAAACATACCGTCTAGCCACTTAAAAGATTCTACGCCATATTTTTCATATAACTTTATAATAACTTCGGTATCACTAGTGGTATTAAAAGTAACACCTTCTGCTTCTAATTTAGATTTTAAAACTTTGTAGTTGTAAATTTCGCCATTAAAAACAATCACAGTTTGCTTGTCGTCTGTAAAGATTGGCTGTTTTCCAGATTTTAAATCTATAATAGATAATCGTCTCATGGCCATACCTAAGGCGTAAGAGCTATTTTCTTCGCAAAACACACCATCTTGATCAGGTCCTCTATGAATAATAAGATTATTCATTTTAGTCAGTATGGCGTTTAATTCATTGTCTTTAAGACTATTTCTTGCAATAATTCCGTTAATTCCGCACATACCCGCTTAATATTTTAAAAATTTATTGAATTTTGAATATATACTCTTAAGTTCATATTCTTTAGATCTTAAGAGGCTTAATCTACTATAGTTTTCTCTTTCTTTCGGATTGTTATTAAAATAATCTAAAGCATTCTTTAAACCTTCATGATCATCATTATTAACAAGTAAACCGTATTTCCCTTTATAAAATGTACCAGTTGTAATCTCGATATCTTCATTCTCGTTTAATAGTTCCAAGGGGCCTGATAAACAATTAGTGGAAACACATGGTAAGCCAATAGCCATTGCTTCAATAAGTGCATTAGGAAAACCTTCTGTAAAGGAAGACAAAACAAAACAATGATTTGTTAATAGAAAATCATTAACATTTTTTACTCTTCCTCCAAGAGTAATTTGATTTTCTAAATTTAAACGATTAATCTCTTCGGTTAAATACTCTTGTAAAGGACCTCCTCCTAAAATAGTTAGGTTATAATGGTTTGTTGAATTTTGTAAAGCACGAATAATCATGATATGATTTTTTCGTTTATTTAAAGTCCCAGCCGTAATAATTTTTAAACACTTAAGGTCTTGATTAAGAGTTTCAGGACTAATTGTGTGTTGAGGTAAATCTATCGGGTTATAAATAACATCCATAGGGATTTTAACTCCGAAATTATCTTTTAAATCCTTATTGATATACACAGAATTTGAAAATAATTTTGTGCATTTATTGTAAAAGATTGGATAAAATATTTTTGAAATATATAAGGATAGTTTACTTGATGTATTATCTGATGGGAATCCGCGTTCACTAATAATAGTTTTAATATTTTTATTAGAAGACGTGATCATACCATTTAGAAGGTTTGGAAAGGCCAAAAATGAAACAGAAATCACGATGTTTTCCTTTTTGATAAATGCATTATATTTTTTCTTAAAACTCACTAAGTCTGAAAGCTTCGCATAGAATGGCCGTGTGGCAGATTCCTGAGAAAGACAAACCACGTTAATGCCTTCAGGAATCGGAAAATGTATTTGATTGTAAAATAATACTAAAGTAACATTGTAATCGTTTTTCAGTTCTTTTAAAAGGAGGCTTATAACTTTTTCGGCACCACCGCTTCCTAGCGTGATACTTAAAATACTTATGTTTGGTTTAGACATTTTCAAAATAAATATTATTTTTTAAGAATTTCAATGAATAAATCTTCATATTGTTTAAGAATTTTTTCTTTATTAAATTTCTTGTAGACAGATTCACGTACCTTTAATGGTTCCCATTTTAATACTTTAATAGCCTTTTCTATATTGTTTAAATAATCATCATCATTGTCGGCGACTAGACCATTTATGTTATCCAATATAATCTCATTTAATCCTCCTGGAGCTTTATAAGCTAAAACAGGTGTGCCAACGGCACAACTTTCAATTAAGCAATTAGGAAATCCTTCTACGTAAGAACCTTGTAAGAAAAAATCACTTTCAGCTAGATGTTTATCTACATTTTTTGTGTAGGGTATATGTGTTATTTTATCTTTAAGATTATATAAATCAATTAATTTTAAAATATTTTCTTCTTCAGGGCCTCTTCCTATAAGAGTGTAATGAAATTTATAATCTAATTTATTTAATGTTCTAATTATTCTTTCATGTCCTTTTTGCTTCTTAAACTGCGCAACAGTAATAAACTGTATACACGAATTAGAAATGTCTTTTTCTGGTTTTAAATTAAAGCTATCTGTTATTGGGTTGTTTATAATTCTTAACTTTTCTGAAGGAATATTAAAGGTCTTATTCATGTCTTCATACATATCAATAGACTGACATAATATGATGTCAAGGCGTTTGTAACTGAGATCGATTGGAATTAAACTTCCAAATCTATTTTTAGTGTGGCTAAAATCTTTAACAACACTCATAACATTAGCCTCTCTTCCTATAAATTTTATTTTAGGAAACAGGAAAGAAATCATTGCGATAGCTGTGTTTACATGAGCTATAGAACTAATAACAATATCTGGTTTATGTTTTTTAAAACCCATTATAAAATCGGGTATGGCATATAAAACTCTTGTTTTATTAAAGTATTTCACATGTATAGAGTCTGTATTATATGGCGTTTTTCTAGGCGGACCAGCAAGCCAAAGTGACGTATCAAATTTTTCTTTCGAAATATTATTTGCTATAAAAGAAACAACCCTTTCTGCTCCACCAGAGGTAAGATCAGGAAGAACAAATATTAGTTTTATTTTTTTTAGAGCTTTCATAAATGGGGATTAAATTGGATGGAATTCATTGTTTGCTAGAAGAGTAAAATATTATGTTTCATTAAAGGTGTTTTTTTTAAATTAAAAAATCAAAAAAAATCTTTAAATGGTGCAATTAAAACTATAATCAGTAAGGAAGTATATTTTAACCCTAAATTCATCTATTTGTGTTTTTATTTCTTTGTACACGTCGCCGTCTTAGCATATAGATACTTGTAGCATTCGAATTAAAAAAATAAAGCTATTAAGTGTTTGGTACGTAGTATGTTGGTTTTGGGGTTTAGTGTTAAATCTACGTGTATTATAAGTGAATTACACAAGAATAATTACATGGGTTTTTGAAATCTATTAACGTTCAAGTCTTCAAATTTTCTAGTTTTAGTTAACTACTTTTTAGAGAGGGATTTGTCATCATTTTGTTTAGCTTAAATTGATAAATGAAACTGTTGGTGTATTTTAAATGATAGCATTAAATGCTATTAAAAATTAGAAGTATTTGATGGGTGAATTTTGATTTGTAATTTTAAAAACCACGAAATAGTGTATTTAAAGTCAGTAAGTTGTATGAGTATTTAGAATATTATGTGAGTTATGTTTTGTCGGAATCCTAGAAAAGGAATATTGACTTTTTTAATAACCTTTCATCGGTTTTTTTATTTTTAGATTTATTAATTTCTTTTCTTAGTTTAATATAATTACAAGGTGATAATATAACCTATCAACCAAAATATTAATCTATTATGAAAAACCTTTCTGAAGATCAAGAAAAAATTAAAGTAATTTACATTACAGGTTCTGGCCGATCGGGATCAACAATTTTGAATATTATTTTGGATAACCATCCAGAGGTTTTTGGAGGAGGGGAACTTCAGAATATGAATTCGGTGTTTAATGAAAACAAAATCTGTTCTTGTGGAGAGGCTACCGTTAACTGTGAATTATGGTCAACAGTGATGAGTGAGTGGTTGGAAGAAATACCGGATTCAACTGTCAAAGAAGGTTTATCTAAGTGGAAGAAATTTGAAAGTTACAGCTCTTTGAAAGCCTGGTTGCGATTATGGTCAGGACTTTCTCTAGAATCACCAGAAGTACAAGATTATATGAATAATACATATACGTTTTTTAAAACGCTAAGTAAACACAGCGGAAAAAAAGCTATTTTAGATATTTCAAAAAATCCGTTGCGAGCATGGGCATTACTTAATCATCCTAAAATAGACTTGCGTTTAGTTCATTTGGTACGAGATGGCCGTGGTGTAGCTTGGTCTCTAGAAAAAAAGGCTAAACGAGAAGACAAGCCTAGAGCCATATGGAGAACGGCTTTATTTTGGTTATTGGTGAATAGACAATCTAATTATGTGCGCAAAAAAGCCAAAAATGCTCAATTAATCCGCTACGAAGATTTTGCAAAGAACCCAAAGGAAACTCTTATAAAAATTGGTGAGGTAGCTGGACTGGATGTAACCCCAATTACCGATATGATAGATGCCAATAGTGCTTTTAATATCTCTCATGTTGTGGCAGGAAATGCCATTCGTAAAGCAAACTCAATTAAACTGCGTTTCGATGATGATGAATGGTTAACAAAATTAGATGTAGATTCTCAGAAGAAATTTTATAGCTATACTCGTACAACAATGAAATCTTACGGCTATGCTTAAATTAGAGTAACTAACTAAGAATTGGTTCTTATCCTTAAATCTAGTTTTCGTTTAGTGTATATAGAACATTGGTCGATTATACTAGAAAAGAGGTAAAAGCGAAAAAATATATAAAGTTCATAAAAAGACCAAGGTTTGATACATTTCAAACCTTGGTCTTTTTATGTTTAATTAACAATCGTGTCCTAAATATTATTAAATGTTCATTTTTTTTATTGATAAAAAGATCCTTCGGCTTCGCTCTGGATAAACCAAGTCAAAAAAAATTAGGCTTACGAACTTTTATCTAAATTTTTCGTTCACTATCTAAATTTAAAGAACTCGCTACTAAAAATCAATACTAAATACTTTCGTTTAGCTCAAACCTGCCTACCGGCAGGCAGCTTTAAATGTCACGATAAATTTTCGATAGGCCAGCAAAAAAAAACAAAATTCAGCATATATAGAAAAAGGACTTCTCACAGCACAATTAACTCCATAAAGTCAACAGCTGTGCATCTTTTTAGAAAAAGAGATTAATCGTTTAGGACGTTATTATTTAATTAATTCAAAAACAGAAAATCCAATTTTTGAATTAATTAAACAAGGATATAGTGTAAAGTTTAAGGTGTTTAACCCAATTAGATGTGTTTTATAATTGACTTAATATTAATAGGTTTAATTATTTTAGCAGGTACTCCTGCAACCATCATGCCTTCTTCAGTAATTGATTTATTTACAACAGCATTTGCACTTAAGGCCGTGTTATTAGCAATTGAAATATTTCCGTAAATTTTAACTCCAGGAGCAATGTATACATTGTCTCCAATAATAGGCGCTTTTTTAGAACCTCCCGATGCACCAATATTTGTGCAAGGATGAATTCTGCAATTTTTTCCAACTTTTGCCTTGGAATTAACGACTATTGTTCCATAATGTACAATGGCTAGACCTGGTCCAAAAACGTTTATTGGTATTGAAAACCCTAATTTGATAGAGATTCTTTTAAATTTGAATTTTAAATAAATATAAATGAGCTTGTTAAGGCCCTTGTTTTTACAATTATGATAGTATTCAAGTTTTCTTAATGTTTTTTGAAATGTCCATATTGGATTCGGGGAAATCGTTTGTGATAAATTAGAAAAAAAATCTTCACGGGCTATTTTTAAAGCTATTTTATCTGCTTTTAAATAATTCCTATAGGTAGTTTTATTGTTTATCATACCCTTATGTATTTGTTAGTTTTTTTGAAAGAGTGTATTATCTGTGGTATAAAATTGGTTTTTATATAATGCTTTTTCGTTTTTTGGTCTTTTAGGTGACTTGAATATATACTCCTTAAACTGGTTTTCAAAACCATATTTTGTTAATTTATAGGATTTATTATTTGTATTGTTGTCAATGTGTAATGAGATTTTATTTGTTGCTTTTTCTCCTGTAATACGCCAACCTATATTTTTTTGTACTATTTGAAAATCTGAAATTTCTATTGGTAATTTCTCTTTTTCGCTATTCCATAAGGGGATCTGTTTATTAACATAGAAAGCAACAATTAAGGAACGCAAAGACCATAAACAACTTCCTGCTCCAGAATAGTTATCTAAAACACTTAAGTCGTCTTCTAAAAAACCTTGTGTTACTTTTCCATATTCTAGCGCATTATTTTCAATAAAGAAGCTCCAAGTCGCATCTAGTGCATTTAATGCAAATCCAGGAGAAATTTCATTTGGAAGTAAAAGCGCTCCACTCACAATTGGAGCAGGAGCTGCCATACGATAGCAAACACTTCTCCCCATAAACGGAAATCCGTTTTTACTAAATAAGTATTTATAAAAGCTTAAAAATTCAGAATGACTAGTTGTAATAAATTCATGATCAAAGTTCGGGTCAATTTGGTCTAACCAAAATAAGGAGTAATGAATAGACCAAGCATTGTAATAATCTACGCCTTTTGGAGGGTCGTCAAACCAACCATTTCCAAGGTAATGTTTCTTTTTATACGCTACATATAGTCCATTAACATAATTTAAATTTTGCTCCGTATTAAAGTTTAATGCTTCTAAAGACTTTGTAATAATAATAGGGAATAAGTTCCAGTTATTATCAACTATATTTTTATTTATAGCTTGTTGTAGCCATAGGCTAATTTGTGTTTTTTCTTCAAAAGTAAGCGTATTCCAAATGTAATCTTTGGATATCCAAAGTCCCAAAGCGATATCTGCAGCTTCAACAATTCTTTGATCTTTATCTATTATATCTCCCCAATACTCTAAATCTGCATTATCAGTACCAGCTAATAATCCAGCTTTTAAGGTTTCTTTTAAATCAATTGATTCATTGTTATTAAATGTAATAAGATTTTCGTTTCCTGCATATAACCATGAAGCAGCTAAAGGAAAAAATCTAGCAAAACCTTCTAAAGCATTTATTTGTCTTCCTCGAGAACTTATAGCTCCAGGATAATAAAAAAGTGCGTTATGTTCTGATTTGTAATTATTTGCTCCTTGCGCAAAATATTTAAATAAATTTTTATATTTTATTTCGACGGTATCACCTTCTAAAAAATCGATTTTTACTTGTTTATCGATAGTTTTATAAGCTGTAGGAGGTGTAATTGTTTTAGACCAGCCAGTGGTCTCAAACTTCTCTAATTTTTTATGTACATATGTAACAGAAATTAGTAGTAAGATGAAGGCAATTACTGAATAAATTATTATTTTTTTGTTTGGAGCTTTCATCTTTTCTTATTTAGTATGGAGGAAAAATCCTCTGTGGGTGCCATCTTATTTTTAACATTCGTTTTATTATCTATTATATATCCAATAAAAATGAATAATACAATAATATAAGGTTGATTAATAACCGTTTGCAGCGTTAACATGAATATGTAGATTGTTGTTAAAATTGAAAAACAAAAGAAGCGTAAGTTATTGTCTAAGCTTAATGACTTTAAAAGGTAGATTATTAACATGAAAATAAAGAAAAGGAAAGTTAAAATACCTGCATCTCCCCAAACGCCAATGTAAGTGTTATGACCTCTTATAAAATTTGAAAATCCAATACCATTTCCAAATACGGGGTTTTCATAAACATAGTGTAGTAATTTTTGAACCAATTCTGTTCGTCCTGAACTATCTATCTCTTCGGTGTTAAAAGTTAGTACATTAACAATATTGTTAATTTTTCCAAGTTGTCTTTCATTTAAATTTAAATGTGTGGTAAAGCTCTTTATGTTTATTAAAAATAAATAAAAAAATATTAAGGATATACCTAGCAAAATAAGCTTAAGGCCTTTGAAAAATTTATAGTTAGATATTAAAAAAACAATAGAAAATATAAATAAACCTGTTGTAGAAAATGTGATAAGCAGACTGTAAAAGATGATAAATAGAGCTATGATTTTAAGAATGTATTGAATTTTGTTTTTGGGAACAAACATTTTGGCGACTAGTATGTAAGTCAAAATACTTACAAAAGACGCATTGTTGGCATCTCCATAAACACCACCAGCCCGATCTATTGGATAAATTGGTATGCCTCCATAGTCAAAATCATAATTAATTTTGAAAAAGAATATAGTTAACAATGAAGATAAAAAATATGAAATAGTAAGGACCTTGATAAAGGTTTTTTTGAATTCGTCGTTACTAAGAAAAAAATAAAAGGCTATAAAGTATACGAAGGGAACCAAAGAAGCTAAAATAGAATATTCTGGGTTTATAAATCCTGTAACTCCATTAGCAAGTAAACCAAAAGTATAATAAAGTATAAAAAAGTAAATCCACAAAGCGGCAGTTTTGGAATATTCTCCAGTATCTTTCTTAAGAATTAAAAAGATACCTAATATTAATAACAGAAGGTTGATGTATGCAATTATTTGAGAAATACCAACCGAAATAAATGTGCCAATTAAAAGTTGTAAGTTTAAACAACTACAGATTAATGGCCATATAAAACAAATGAATATTGCGATTTTTTTCATTTTTTCATTAAGATTTCTTCAAACTTTTTTTCATAGCTTTCAATTACAGCATTTATATGGTATTTATCTAAAGATGAAATCCCTTTTATAGCTAGGTTTTCTCTTAAATTAGGATTGCTAATTAAAGATTGTAAATTAACTTGCATGTCTTTCATATTTTGATCTTTAATTAAAAGACCATTTAAATTATTAATTATGATATCTGAAGGACCCGTTTTACAATCGTAAGCAATACATGCCATGCCTTGTGACATAGCTTCTAATAAAACCATTGGTAAACCTTCAAATCTGGAAGGTAAAATAAAAATGGATGACGCTTGCATTAGTTCGGATATGTTAGAAACAAAGCCCGTAAAAATTACTTGATCAACAATATTATACTGTGTAACAAGTTTGTTTATTAAATCGTATCCTTTGTCTCCCGTTCCCGCAATCTTTAATTTCCACTCTGGATTTGTTTTTAAAATAGGAGCTATTAGTTCAATTAAATTATCAAAGCCTTTATGGTTATATCTATCAAGATTTCCAACAGCTAAAATTGTTTTTTCACGCTGGTCTAATGATTTCGTTAACGGAAGAAAACTACAAGGGTTTGGCATTACCATAACGTTTACATTATATTGCTTATAATAAGGAATATCAAATGCTGTTAGGACAGTTAATAAATCTGCTCGTTTGTACAGGTGTTTTCTAGTGAAATCTGTTAATTGTTTACGGTTTCCCATAGCTCTTAAATAACTATTGTGCTCCTCGACAATTATTTTTATTCCAAATAATTTTGCTACAAGGATTGTAATAAAATTAGTTAGAGTTATAAATGATATAATGAGATCTGGTCTGTTCTTTTTCTTTGAATAAAATAGAGATAGATTTACAATACTTTTTATAGTGTCGTTAGTTATGCTTCCATAATCCATTGATATTCTTTCAATATTAGCAGGGATGGTATAAAAATCTTCACAATCGTTAAGCGTTATTATCGATATATTATACTTGTCTTTTTTTGCAAAAGCAGTAGCTAGTAAAGTAAGAACTCGTTCTGCACCTCCTCCCTTTAATCTTGATATGATAAAGTGAATTTTCATTATTTACGTCTTATAAGATTAAATATTCGTTTTGAAACATCTCTAAATCCTTCATTTGAAAGAAAGATTATTGGAGTATATACCAATAATGTAATGCATGTTGTTTTAATTCCTAGTAATATGATATCATAGTAACTTTCTTTCTTTAAAGTTAAAACATCATTAAATACATACTCACAGATATAAAATGCTATAGCTAGAGAAGCTGTTAATTTTAAAAAGCCCTTCCAGTAAATCCACACACTTTCCTTAAATCCCATTTTATATAAAAAATATGGGCGCCAAATAAGAATAATTAAAGTGAAAGCTATTAGTGTACCTAATAAAATTCCGGTAAGACCAAAATAATTTAGAAGAATAACAGATGCTCCAAGATTTATAATACTTTGCACAATTGGTGCCCATGTATCTTGAAATAATCCATAGGCATCTTTAAAATGGTCTACAGGAACACGTATTTGCATAATAAACATATTTGTTAAAAATAGGATTAAAACACTTTGTTCTAATATGTATTTTTCTCCAAGCCATAGAACGATAAAGGGTTCTACAATTAATTGTAAAACTATAAACAGTATACCTGCAATATAAAACCTAAGAGCCATCATTTCCCAAAACACTTTTTTTATCTGTATTGTTTTGTTTTCGGCTACTAAATTTCCAATTCCAGCACCAGTACCGGCAAACGACGTATTGATTAGTTGTAAAAGTTTATTGAAAATAAGCTGATAATTTCCAAAAAAAGCGACACTCTCAATGCTAATAAAAGCGAAAATTAATATTTGGTCTGTGCCATTTGTTACAAATGCACCAAACTTATGAATGGAAATTTGCTTAATTTTTGTAATTAATTCAGGATGTGTTTTTAAAATGCTCTTGGTTGCCGTGTTTTTCATGTCTAACCACGGATATTCTTTAAAGACCTTTCTCCTTAATAGAATGCTAAAAGCAATAAAATAGCACAACTCTAAGAAGATCCATAAATAAAAGCTTTGAAAATAAACAACTAGAACGCACTGGATTATTATTTTAATTAAGTTAATCGATTGTGAGTACGATGTAATGACGTAATTTTTCTGGTCTGCTTCTAATAAAAATATATGATAATTAAAAAAGAAGTTTGTACACGTACCTATTAGGAAAGTATAAAAGGCAAAATAAACAACAAGTAAAGACAGCGAAAGGGTATTAAATATAATAGGGAAAAATAGTGATAATAAAACGCCAACACCTATTATTAAAAGCCCAATTCTTTTATATAAATAGCCAAAAAGATTTAAAAGTTCATTTATTTTTACAGTATTATTTTCTATAATAGGCTTGTATAAACTAAATCCAACAGCTGTACCAATACCTAATTCTGCAAGATTTAAGAACTTAAGAAAACTTTGTAATGTTCCCGTTAATCCCATAAATTCATCTCCCAAATTTTCAAGAAATATTTTACGAGACACAAACTGAACGACTATAAATAGTATGTAAAAGAACATACTAAATTTAATGTTTTTTATAGCATTATTTACTCTAGACATTTTTCAATTTATCAATAATTTTTATTTGAAATTTAATTCTTTTTTGGTTGGAAAATAGAAATACCTTATAAAGTTTTGACGGTAATACAGCAACTAAAAGGCTATAAAAGTCAACATCTTTTATGTTATAATTTTGTTGAATTGTTTTTCTAATTTTTGATCGATAAACGAAATCAGAATCTAATTCATTATATTTATATAGTGAATTGTAATGTGGGGTTAAGAATTTAAAAAGATATGCTTTTGCTAAAGCTTGCGTTTTAGAATCATACTGTTTTGTGTTTTCAAAGACATAAGAACCAGCACCAATAGAGTTTAATTTTTTTATAGAATATTTACTTCTAATTACACTATCCATATTTTCTCTATTATATATATAGAAAGGATAATCTATAAAACCTATGTTTTCAGTTTCATTCAGAATATCTATTGTAAAGTAGACATCTTGATGAAGAAGGTGTTCTATAAAAAATCTATTTTTCAGAATTGATTTATGATATATTCTTCGCCAAACAGCAAACCTTTTATATTTTATAACACGTTTTATAGCTGTACTTTGATTCTCGATTATACCAGTGTTTACTATTTTTAAATCAGGTATTTTGTTTTCAAATACAGAATCAATAGAACTACATTCTACGACTTTTAAGCTGTTATCGACGGCAAAATTTATTAATGATTCAAACATGTTAGTTCGTATCCAATCATCACTATCTACAAAACCAATATAGTCACCATTACATTTAGTTAACCCATAGTTTCTGGCAATACTAGAACCTCCGTTAGTAATATGATAGACTTTTATACGGTTGTCCTTATTAGCAAATGCATCACATATTGAACCGCTAGAATCGGAAGACCCGTCATTTATAATTATAATTTCTAGATTTTCATAGGTTTGATTAATTATAGAAGATATACATTTTTCAATATATACCTCTACATTATAAACCGGGATAATAATGCTTAATAAGTAATTCAAGCTTTTAAATGTTTTTAATGAATGGGGCTTATGCCTTAAATAACAATTCGTTGTACGAGTAAATATATAAAATTATAAATCTTAGAATGTATTTATTCTTTGATTAACAAAATTAGTTGTTGAAGTACTATTTTAGTTAAATAACGGGTTTATCCAGAAGCTAATTATATCGTGTTTTAAATTGTAAATAATCCCCTTGAATCTTTAAAGTATTTTGATTTAATCGTTTTCACTTTGTATTGAGGATCTAGGTTTGTAAGAATTCGTTTAATTGATAGACACTATTATTTTCTTACAGAAGGATTTTTTTATTTTATTTTTTTAGAATAAAAACATTTAAAAAGCCATGTCAAAACAGAGTGTTTAACTGGTTGTTTTTTAGTGGATTATTTATTTTTTAGAGGTGGTTGTGGGGTAGAATTCTATTTAAATTCTTGTTCTTTAAAATAAAATTACATGTTTTTAAATATTAAAGACATCTAAATTTTAATTCATGGCGTATATAATATGAAAAATCGATGTATGTAAATGTTTGTCCGATTAAGTGTGTAAAAAAGACTACAATAAAAGTATTTTTGTAAGTTTTATCTTAATAAAATATTGATTTACATTTAATAAATTGAAATTTTAATTGTCAAAAGTATTTATTAGTTATTTTTAAAAAAATAAGAAATAACAAACCCCAAATCTGTTATAAATGAGCTATTTATTTTCCACCTGTTTCAAAACAGGTTTTTCTCTTGTATCATGTTTTTTTAGAAAAACATCCCTGTTATTTATATTAATTTTTTCTTTTTATTCATTAGCACAAGCTCAAACAAAGGCGTTTCCTTCTGCTTATGGAGCTGGAGCTTATACTACAGGTGGCCGTGGAGGTGAGGTATATCATGTTACAAATTTAAATGATAGTGGTTCCGGAAGTTTTAGGGAAGCAGTGAAAGGTTCTAATCGAATTATTGTATTTGATGTAAGTGGAGTTATACAATTAAAGTCGTTAGTGGCAACTTCTGGAAGTAATTTAACTATTGCTGGTCAAACGGCTCCAGAAGGAGGTATAACTATAGATGGTAATAGAATATATTTTAGTAATGTAGACAATGTAATTGTTAGGCATATTCGTTTTAAAGGAGGAGTAGATGGTGGTGATGATAGTTTTACTGCAACAGCCAACATGACAAATATAATTTTTGACCATTGTTCTTTTGCTTTTGGAGCAGATGAAGCTGCAAGTTGGAACACTACGGATACAAGTTCTTCAATAAATAATGTTACAGTACAGAGATCTCTGTTTGCGGAAAGTTCAAAGGGAGCAATCTTTGGAGGTGCTAGTGGAGTTAATATCGGTAAGATTTCTGTGTTAAATAATTTATGGTATAATATTTCACATAGATTCCCAAATGTGAACGGTTACGGTGGTGATTATGAGGTTATTAATAATGTTGTTTGGACAGTGAAGAATAGACTGATTAGAGGTAATGGGAATTTTAATCTCAACCATTTAAGTAATTATTATGATTTTGGTGATCAGGCAATTGCAGATAAAAGACTTAACATGTATAATCTCCAAAGTTATGTTCCTAAAATTTATACCAACGGAAATAAATATGTAGCTAAAAATTCGATAAGCCCTTTAACGTATAGTGTTTCAGAAATGAATTCGAATAATACTAAGGCTTGGAAGTTTTTTTTAGATGCAGGTGGTTACTCTACAGGAGATCAAGTTCCATCTAATTATTTTGAAAATAATCAATTTAATTTGTTTGGGGCAAAAATAAATGTTCAATCAGCAGATGCTGCTTTTAATGATGTGAAAAATGATGTTGGTTGTAACGCAAGTCTTAATGCCGATGGTTCTAAAAGTAGTAATTTAGATGTACTAGATATTGAATGGTTGTCTAATGTTAAAAAAGGAAGCTATACTAGTGGTATGAGTGAGTCTAGTTACTCAGTACCTTCAATATCTTCAAAATCCAGACCTTCAAACTACGATACAGACAAAGATGGAATGGCTGATGAGTGGGAGAGAAACACTTTTGGAGATTTAAGTAAAAATGGTACTGCTGATTCTGATGGTGACGGATATACAGATTTAGAAGAATTCTTAAATGGTGTAGATGGAGATAATACTACAGCGCCAACACCAGACGTAGAAGTAAACGCAGGTGAAGACCAAATCATTTGTAAAGAAGTTAAAGTAACACTTAAAGCATCAGGAGCTTCTACTTACGAGTGGAATACAGGCGAAAAAACTCAAAGTATTACTGTTTCACCAGAGCAGACAACAACTTATACCGTGACAGGAAAAGATGATTCAGGAAATTCAGATACGGATACTGTTAAAGTTACTGTACAGGATCTACCAACAGTAGACGCTGGAGCTGATGTTTCTATATGTGAAGAAGGATCAATAGAATTAACAGCAACAGGTACAGGTAATTTTGAATGGAGTACAGGTGAAAAAACGAAAACTATCACAGTTTCACCAGATAAAACAACAACATATACGGTAACAGCGACTAACGGAACATGTTCTAATTCCGATGTAGTCAAAGTGACCGTGTCTCCCAGGCAAACGATAAACGCCGGAAGTGATGTCAACATAGATTTAGGAGAAAGCACAAAGCTGTCAGTATCTGGAACGGGATCCATTAAATGGAGTACCGGAGAGACTTCTCGTGAAATAACGGTTTCACCAAGTCAAACAACTACATATTCAGTAACCGTTACTCAAAACGGTTGTGAATCTCAAGATGAAGTAAAGGTGATTGTTACTATTCCTCAAATAGAGGTCGAAGCCAATGCCGGAGACGATCAAACGATTTGTGAAGGCGAAACGGTAACACTTACTGCAACTGGAGGTTCATCTTATGTATGGAATACTGGAGAAACGACAGCTAGTATAAAGGTAACACCAGCAACAACCACGACATATTCAGTAGAGGTTTCAGAAGGAACGGTTTCAGCAACAGCTAATGTGACTGTAAATGTAAATGCATTACCAACAGCAAATGCAGGTTCCGATCAAACCATCGATCAAGGTGAGAGTGCTACGTTATCAGCATCAGGTGGAACACGTTATAAGTGGAGCACAGGAGCAACAACTAAAAACATTACAGTAACACCAAATGCAACAAAAACATATACAGTTGAAGTTTTTAATGACGGAGATTGTTCAGATACGGATCAAGTAAAAGTTACAGTAAATATCCCAACAGTTGATGCCAATGCCGGAGACGATCAAACGATTTGTGAAGGCGAAACAGTAACACTTACTGCAACTGGAGGTTCATCTTATGTATGGAATACTGGAGAAACGACAGCTAGTATAAAGGTAACACCAGCAACAACCACAACATATTCAGTAGAGGTTTCAGAAGGAACGGTTTCAGCAACAGCTAATGTGACTGTAAATGTAAATGCATTACCAACAGCAAATGCAGGTTCCGATCAAACCATCGATCAAGGTGAGAGTGCTACGTTATCAGCATCAGGTGGAACACGTTATAAGTGGAGCACAGGAGCAACAACTAAAAACATTACAGTAACACCAAATGCAACAAAAACATATACAGTTGAAGTTTTTAATGACGGAGATTGTTCAGATACGGATCAAGTAAAAGTTACAGTAAATATCCCAACAGTTGATGCCAATGCCGGAGACGATCAAACGATTTGTGAAGGCGAAACGGTAATACTTACTGCCTCTGGAGGTTCAACTTATGTATGGAATACTGGAGAAACGACAGCTAGTATAAAAGTAACACCATCAACAACTTCAACTTATTCAGTAGAAGTTTCAGAAGGGACAGTTTCAGCTAACGCAAATGTTACGGTAAATGTAAATGCATTACCAACAGCAAATGCAGGTTCCGATCAAACTATCGATCAAGGTGAGAGTGTTACGTTATCAGCATCAGGTGGAACACGTTATAAGTGGAGCACAGGAGCAACAACTAAAAATATTACAGTAACACCAAATTCAACGAAAACATATACGGTTGAAGTTTTTAATGACGGAGATTGTTCAGATACGGATCAAGTAAAAGTTACAGTAAATGCAACTAAAATAGAGGTCGAAGCCAATGCCGGAGACGACCAAACGATTTGTGAAGGTGAAACGGTAACACTTATTGCAACTGGAGGTTCATCTTATGTATGGAATACTGGAGAAACAACAGCTAGTATATCAGTTAGTCCTATATCTACAACTACCTATTCAGTAGAAGTTTCAGAAGGAACGGTTTCAGCTAGCGCAGATGTGACTGTAAATGTAAACGCTTTGCCAACAGCAAATGCAGGTTCCGATCAAACCATCGATCAAGGTGAGAGTGTTACGTTATCAGCATCAGGTGGAACACGTTATAAGTGGAGCACAGGAGCAACTACAAAAAATATTACAGTAACACCAAATGCAACGAAAACATATACAGTTGAAGTTTTTAATGCTAGTGATTGTTCAGATACCGATCAAGTAAAAGTTACAGTAAATGCAACTAAAGTAGAGGTCGAAGCCAACGCCGGAGACGATCAAACGATTTGTGAAGGCGAAACAGTAACACTTACTGCAACGGGAGGTTCATCTTATGTATGGAATACTGGAGAAACGACAGCTAGTATAAAAGTAACACCATCAACAACTACAACTTATTCAGTAGAAGTTTCAGAAGGGACAGTTTCAGCTAGCGCAGATGTGACTGTAAATGTAAATGCATTACCAACAGCAAATGCAGGTTCCGATCAAACTATCGATCAAGGTGAGAGTGTTACTTTATCAGCATCAGGAGGAACACGATATAAGTGGAGTACAGGAGCAACTACAAAAGATATAACAGTAACACCAAATGCAACAAAAACATATACAGTTGAAGTTTTTAATGAAGGAGATTGTTCAGATACGGATCAAGTAAAAGTTACAGTAAATGCAACTAAAGTTGAGGTCGAAGCCAACGCTGGAGATGATCAAACGATTTGTGAAGGCGAAACAGTAACACTTACAGCAACGGGAGGTTCAAGTTATGTATGGAATACAGGAGAAACGACAGCTAGTATAAAAGTAACACCATCAACTACCACGACCTATTCAGTAGAAGTTTTAGAAGGAACGGTTTCAGCTAGCGCAGATGTGACTGTAAATGTAAATGCATTACCAACAGCAAATGCAGGTTCCGATCAAACTATCGATCAAGGTGAGAGTGTTACTTTGTCAGCATCAGGTGGAACACGTTATAAGTGGAGCACAGGAGCAACAACAAAAGATATTACAGTAACACCAAATGCAACGAAAACATATACTGTTGAAGTTTTTAATGAAGGAGATTGTTCAGATACCGATCAAGTAAAGGTTACAGTAAATATCCCAACAGTTGATGCCAATGCCGGAGACGATCAAACGATTTGTGAAGGCGAAACAGTAACACTTACAGCAACTGGAGGTTCAAGTTATGTATGGAATACTGGAGAAACGACATCTAGTATAAAAGTAACACCATCAACAACTACAACTTATTCAGTAGAGGTTTCAGAAGGAACGGTTTCAGCTAGCGCAAATGTTACGGTAAATGTAAATGCATTACCAACAGCAAATGCAGGTTCCGATCAAACTATCGATCAAGGTGAGAGTGTTACTTTGTCAGCATCAGGTGGAACACGTTATAAGTGGAGCACAGGAGCAACAACTAAAAATATAACAGTAACACCAAATGCAACGAAAACATATACAGTTGAAGTTTTTAATGACGGAGATTGTTCAGATACGGATCAAGTAAAAGTTTGGGTAAACATACCAATCGTTGAAGCCAACGCTGGAGACGATCAAACGATTTGTGAAGGCGAAACAGTAACACTTACAGCAACTGGGGGTTCTAGTTATGTATGGAATACTGGAGAAACAACAGCTAGTATAAAAGTCACACCATCAACAACTTCAACTTATTCAGTAGAAGTTTCAGAAGGGACAGTTTCAGCAACAGCTAATGTTACAGTAAACGTAAACGCTTTGCCAACAGCAAATGCAGGTTCCGATCAAACTATCGATCAAGGTGAAAGTGTTACGTTATCAGCATCAGGCGGAACAGGTTATAAGTGGAGCACAGGAGCAACAACTAAAAATATAACAGTAACACCAAATGCAACGAAAACATATACAGTTGAAGTTTTTAATGACGGAGATTGTTCAGATACCGATCAAGTAAAAGTTACAGTTAATGCCACTAAAGTAGAGGTCGAAGCCAACGCTGGAGACGATCAAACGATTTGTGAAGGCGAAACAGTAACACTTACTGCAACTGGAGGTTCTAGTTATTTATGGAATACTGGAGAAACAACAGCTAGTATAAAAGTCACACCAGCAACAACAACTACCTATTCAGTAGAAGTTTCAGAAGGAACGGTTTCAGCTAGCGCAAATGTTACGGTAAATGTAAATGCATTAACAACAGCAAATGCAGGTTCCGATCAAACTATCGATCAAGGTGAGAGTGTTACGTTATCAGCATCAGGTGGAACACGTTATAAGTGGAGCACAGGAGCAACAACTAAAAATATAACAGTAACACCAAATGCAACGAAAACATATACAGTTGAAGTTTTTAATGAAGGAGACTGTTCAGATACGGATCAAGTAAAAGTTACAGTAAATGCAACAAAAGTTGAGGTCGAAGCCAACGCTGGAGACGATCAAACGATTTGTGAAGGCGAAACAGTAACACTTACAGCAACTGGAGGTTCTAGTTATGTATGGAATACAGGAGAAACGACAGCTAGTATAAAGGTAACACCATCAACAACAACTACTTATTCAGTAGAAGTTTCAGAAGGAACGGTTTCAGCTAGCGCAAATGTTACGGTAAATGTAAATGCATTACCAGGTGCAAATGCAGGTTCCGATCAAACCATCGATCAAGGAGAGAGTGTTACGTTATCAGCATCAGGTGGAACACGATATAAGTGGAGCACAGGAGCAACAACTAAAAATATTACAGTAACACCAAATGCAACGAAAACATATACAGTTGAAGTTTTTAATGCTAGTGATTGTTCAGATACTGATCAAGTAATAGTTACAGTTAATATCCCAACAGTTGATGCCAATGCCGGAGACGATCAAACGATTTGTGAAGGCGAAACAGTAACACTTACTGCAACTGGAGGTTCTAGTTATGTATGGAATACTGGAGAAACCACAGCTAGTATAAAGGTAACACCAGCAACAACTTCAACTTATTCAGTAGAGGTTTCAGAAGGAACGGTTTCAGCAACAGCTAATGTTACAGTAAATGTAAACGCTTTGCCAACAGCAAATGCAGGATCCGATCAAACTATCGATCAAGGTGAGAGTGTTACGTTATCAGCATCAGGTGGAACACGATATAAGTGGAGCACAGGAGCAACAACTAAAAATATTACAGTAACACCAAATGCAACAAAAACATATACAGTTGAAGTCTTTAATAATGGTGATTGTTCAGATACAGATCAGGTAAAAGTAATAGTAAATGCAACAAAAGTTGAAGTCATTGCAGATGCAGGTTCAGACCAAACGATTTGTGAGGGAGAAACGGTTACACTTACTGCAAGTGGCGGTTCAAGTTATGTATGGAGCACTGGAGAAACGACAGCAAGTATAAAAGTGGCACCATCAACTACCACGACATATTCAGTAGAAGTTTCAGAAGGAACGGTTTCAGCTAACGCAAATGTGACTGTAAATGTAAATGCATTACCAACAGCAAATGCAGGTTCCGATCAAACTATCGATCAAGGAGAGAGTGTTACGTTATCAGCATCAGGTGGAACGCGTTATAAGTGGAGCACAGGAGCAACAACTAAAAATATTACAGTAACACCAAATGCAACGAAAACATATACAGTTGAAGTTTTTAATGAAGGAGATTGTTCAGATACGGATCAAGTAAAAGTTACAGTTAATGCAACTAAAGTAGAGGTCGAAGCCAACGCCGGAGACGACCAAACCATTTGTGAAGGCGAAACAGTAACACTTACTGCAACTGGAGGTTCTAGTTATGTATGGAATACTGGAGAAACAACAGCTAGTATAAAAGTAACACCATCAACAACAACTACCTATTCAGTAGAAGTTTCAGAAGGAACGGTTTCAGCTAGCGCAAATGTTACGGTAAATGTAAATGCATTACCAACAGCAAATGCAGGTTCCGATCAAACTATCGATCAAGGTGGGAGTGTTACGTTAACAGCATCAGGTGGAACACGTTATAAGTGGAGCACTGGAGCAACAACTAAAAACATTACAGTAACACCAAATGCAACGAAAACATATACAGTTGAAGTTTTTAATGAAGGAGATTGTTCAGATACGGATCAAGTAAAAGTTACAGTTAATGCCACTAAAGTAGAGGTCGAAGCCAACGCAGGAAATAATCAAACTATTTGTGAAGGCGAGACTGTTAAACTTACAGCAACTGGAGGATCAAGTTATAAATGGAGTACAGGAGAAAGAACTTCAAGTATAAAAGTAACACCATCATCAACAACAACTTATTCAGTAGAAGTTTCAGAAGGAACGGTTTCAGAAACAGCTAATGTGACTGTAAATGTAAATGTATTACCAAGTGCAAATGCTGGAGATGATCAGGTAATTGAGGTGGGCG
The DNA here is from genome assembly GCF_033447105.1 of Formosa sejongensis. NCBI lineage: Bacteria > Pseudomonadati > Bacteroidota > Flavobacteriia > Flavobacteriales > Flavobacteriaceae > Formosa > Formosa sejongensis. The sequence continues at coordinate 26,255 of NZ_JAWQUN010000010.1, read as the reverse complement.
AAACGGTAACTTTAAGTGCTTCTGGTGGTTCGTTTTATATATGGAACACAGGAGAAACAACTGAAAGTATTTCTGTTAGTCCGAATGAAACTATGCTTTACACGGTTGAGGCCTTTAATGCTGGTGGTTGTTCTAGCAAGGATGATGTGATGGTAAGTGTTGAAGCTTTAAAATTAGATCCTGAAGTAGATAAGTTAGATTTCGAATTCAGTATTTATCCAAACCCAGCAACAACTATCTTAAATTTAAAAATATCAGGATTAGAAGACGCAACTCCAGTACAGATTTTCGATATGTCTGGGAAGTTATTATACAACGAAGTTATTCAATCGGACGGAAGTTTAATGCATAAAGTTTTAGATGTATCACGTTATCCAAAAGGATTCTATTTGTTAACGATATATAGAAGAGGAATATCAATCACTAAAAAAGTGGTTTTACAGTAAACTGAAAATTAATTTTTTAAAAACCGTCTAACTATATTTAGACGGTTTTTTTATGCACTTATTTTAGTGGAATAGTACATATAAAAAAGCCTCGTTTACATAAGTAAACGAGGCTTTTCCAGTTAAATATAAATGTAAAAAAAATGATTCTTATTTAAAAAGAGCATAGCATTGAGTAGCAATTTCTAATTCTTCATTAGTTGGTACAATTAATATCTTGGTTTTAGAATCAGGAGTGCTAATTGTACGAATACTTGGTAGACGTTCGGCATTTAATGATTCATCTAAATTCAATCCAAAATAATCCATGTTTTCACAAATCATTGTTCTAAGTTTAGAACAGTTTTCACCAATACCAGCTGTAAAGACAATAGCATCAAGGCCATTTAATGTTGCTGTATAGGCGCCAATAAATTTCCTAACACGGTAAGCATTCATTTCCAAAGCAAGAATACAATCTTTGTTACCTAGTTCAGCTTGTGTTTCAATATCGCGTAAATCACTATAACCTGTTAAACCTAACATGCCACTTTCTTTAGATAAAATAGAAACCATTTCTTCTTTAGTATAGTTGTATTTATCCATTAGGAAAAAGATTACAGATTGGTCTATAGCGCCACTACGAGTTCCCATTATTAAACCATCGCTAGGTCCGAAACCTAAAGTATGATCAAAGCTTTTTCCATTTTGTACAGCCGTCATACTACACCCATTCCCTAAGTGAATAGAAATTATTTTAGCATCAGGTTTATCTAAATATTCAACTGCACGATCTGTAACATATTTATGAGATAACCCATGGAATCCATAAACACGAACATTGTCTTCTATTAGAAATTTATTAGAAATAGCATATTTGTAAGCTATAGCCGGTAACGTTTGATGGAAAGCTGTATCGAAAAGAGCGATTTGTTTTGATTTTGTAAAGATTTTTTCGGCAACCTCTATACCATCTAAATTTGCAGGATTGTGAAGAGGAGCTAGCAAAATTAAGTCACGGATTTTATCTTTAACCTCTTCAGTAACTTCTACTGGATCGGAGAATTTTTTTCCACCATGAACAACACGGTGTCCTACAAGATCAATTTCAGCTACGTCTTTTATTACTCCAGTTGTTTCATCCATTAACATTTTAGCAACTTCAGCTAAACCTGCAGCATGGTTAGGTACAGGTAATGTTAATGATATTTTGTCTGTTAGATGTTTATAGTGAATGGCACCTTCTTCTAAGCCAATACGTTCTACCAATCCAGAAGCTATTACGGTTTCTGCAGGCATCTCGATAAGTTGAAATTTAATAGATGAACTACCAGAATTTATAACAAGAATTTTCATGCGTTTTTTTTATATAGTTTTAATAAATAGTTGTTAAATACCTTGGGCTTGGATCGCAGTTAAGATTACAGTGTTAAAGACATCGTCTATTGTACAACCGCGGCTTAAATCGTTAACGGGTTTGTTTAAACCTTGTAACATTGGGCCAATTGCTAGAGCACCAGTTTCTCTTTGTACTGCTTTATACGTGTTGTTACCTGTGTTTAAATCAGGGAAAATAAGTACAGTAGCTTTACCTGCAACTTCAGAACCAGGCATTTTACTTTGACCAATTTTTAAATCTACAGCAGCATCATATTGAATAGGGCCTTCAATTTTTAAATCAGGACATTGCGCTCTTACAATTTCTGTAGCTTCTCTAACTTTATCTACATCTTCACCTTTTCCAGACGAACCTGAAGAGTATGATAACATTGCGATACGTGGCTCAATACCAAAAGCAGCAGAACTTCTTGCAGAAGAGATAGCGATTTCTGCTAGTTGTGCAGCATTCGGGTTAGGATTAATTGCACAATCACCAAATACAGAAACACGGTCGTCTAAACACATAAAGAATACAGACGAAACGATAGAACATTCAGGTTTTGTTTTAATGAATTGTAATGCTGGTAAAATAGTGTGTCCTGTAGTATTTACAGCTCCAGAAACCATACCATCTGCATCGTTTTTATAAATCATCATGGTACCAAAATAAGACACATCGTTCATCATGTCTCTGGCCATATCCATATTTACATTTTTATGCTTACGTAATTCGTAGAATGTGTTTACGTAATCTTCAAAATTTTCGTAATCTGAAGGGAAAATAATTTTTGTTTTATTGTAGTCTAAAGATAAACCAAGTTCAGTCGCTTTTTCTTTAATCACTTTAGGATCTCCTAAAAGAATAATATCTACTAAATCTAAAACTTCTAAACGTGCTGCTGCAGTTAAGATACGTGGATCTGATGCTTCAGGTAAAACGATTCGTTTTTTTGCTTTACGTGCTTTCTGAATTAAATTGTATTGAAACATACGTGGTGTAATCACTTTGTTTTCAAAAGCAGAAAGTTTTTCTAAAATATTTTCTTCAGATACATATTTTTGGAATGTTTCTATAGATGTTAATATCTTCGTTTTACTTTCAGCATAAATATTAGATTTAATATTTCCAATTCTATGTGTTGTATTAAACGTACCATCGTTTACTGAAATTATAGGAACTACCGTAGTTAATCCATCAATTAATTTTAAAATAGAGGGTTCTGGTACAATACCTCCAGTTAGAATAATACCAGAAATATTAGGGTAGTTACTAGATACATGAGCTTGTAAAGATCCTAAAATTAAATCTGCTCGATCACCAGGAGTAATCACTACAGAGCCTTCACGTAAATGCGTTAAAAAGTTACGTAATTGCATGGCACCTACAGCAAATTTTCCAGAAAGGTTTCCTAAATGTTCTTCGCCAAAAAGTACTTTACCATCTAAGGTTTCTTTTATTTCCTTCATGGTTGGAGATGCTAAAGATTTTACCAATGGTATAATTGAAAGCTCAATTTGTTCTGGTAAAAATGCTCTAATTGCTTTTTGAAAAACATCAATATTTTCAAGTTGAATTTTATTTGCAACCAAAGCAATAACTTCTACATCATGGTTTTTAAAAGTCTTATATGCCATTTCAGCATTGTTCGTAAACTCTTCTAAAGTTTTGTTTACTCCAGTACTCACAATTACAGTTGGTAAACCTAAGTTTTTAGCGATATTTACATTCCAGTCAAATTCAAAAACAGTACCTTCTCCAAGAAAGTCTGTCCCTTCAACTAAAATAAAATCGTATTTTTCTTCTAAAGCTTTGTACTTTTTTATTATGACATCTAAAGAATCACCTATTTTTCCGGCATTTCTATTAATAACAATTTCATTTCGTGTTAGAGCGTAAGTTTCAGAATAAGGGATATCTAAATTAAAATGTGTTAGTAAGGTATCTATGTGGTTATCTCTTTTTCCATTATCCTCTTTATCAATAATTGGTCGGAAATAGGCCACTTTTGCGGTTTTTCCTAGAAGATTTTGCATTAATCCTAGGGAAATTATAGATTTTCCGCTATCAGGTTCTAATGTTGCAATATATAGTCCTTTACTCATTTCTATAGTTATTTTGTTTTGACTAAATTAATGATTTTGAGTGTTTCTTTTTACTTATAAACTTACAAAGTTATAATTTATTTTTTTACTCATAATCCGTGCAAATTTCTTGCTTTTATATCGATTAGTTGCTGATTTTTGTCATGTTTTAAAACTTTTAAAGTATCAGCTTTTAACAACATGATAACGCGAGAGGGTTTTTTATTGGTAAATCATTTTTCTATATTTGCACATCATTAAAATAGAAATAGATGAAAGACGGATTATACGCAAAATTTAATACTACAAAAGGCTCGATTTTAGTAGCCTTAGAATTTGAAAAAACGCCGGGAACGGTAGGTAATTTTGTAGCTTTAGCAGAAGGAAATTTAGAAAATTCGGCTAAACCACAAGGTAATCCTTATTACGATGGATTAAAATTTCACCGTGTTATACCAGATTTTATGATTCAAGGTGGATGTCCACAAGGAAAAGGTACTGGAGATGCGGGTTATAAATTCGCTGATGAATTTCACCCAGAATTAAAGCATGACCGTCCAGGAATCCTTTCTATGGCTAATGCTGGTCCTGGTACTAACGGGAGTCAGTTTTTTATTACTCACGTAGAAACACCTTGGTTAGATAACGCACATACTGTTTTTGGACATGTTGTTGAGGGCCAAGACATCGTTGATGCAATTGCACAAGGAGATAGTATTGAAACTTTAGAAATTGTTAGAGTTGGTGCTGAAGCAGAAGCTTTTAATGCTGTTGAAGCATTTAGAACTTTTGAAGGGTCTCGCGAAAAACTTTTAGCTAAATCTAAAGCAGAACAAGATGCTGCATTAGATAAAATTTCAGCAGGTTTTAGTAAAACCGATAGTGGTTTACGTTACCAAATAGTTCAAGCCTCTAAAAGCGGTAAGAAAGCGAAATCAGGACAAACAGTTTCTGTGCACTATAAAGGACAACTACAAGATGGTACAGTATTCGATTCTTCTTACAAGCGTAAAGATCCTATTGAATTTCCAGTTGGAGTTGGGCAAGTTATAGCAGGATGGGATGAAGGTATTCTTTTATTAGAAGTTGGAGATAAAGCAAGATTAGTAATTCCAAGTGATTTAGGTTACGGTTCTAGTGGTGCTGGTGGAGTAATTCCTCCAGATGCTACACTTATTTTCGATGTAGAATTAATGGAAGTTAAATAACATTTTTCATTACTTATAATATTAAAAAAGCCACCTGTTCGGGTGGCTTTTTTTATGAGCGGTAGTTAGGTTTTCTTTAAAAAAGGAAGTAATTTAAAAGCTTAAACAGCCATTTAATGAAACTAACTTTAACCACTTTCCTTTTATGTATAGGTTTTTTTGCGTTTGCTCAAGATCCTTTTTTAACGCTAACTTCTAAAGATTCTGTGGGAGAAGTACCTCGATTTAAAGGAAGTTTAGGGGTTAATATGAAGCTTAATGGCTATTTCGATATTTTTGGGGGATTAAATGATAATGAAACCTTTAATGTGGGTTCAATAAATGTTTTTGGAACCGACGATGCTAAAAGTTTAAACGTCGATATGTTTCAGTCTCAAATACAGTTAAAGACAATTTTTGTTCAGGAAAATGGTGAAGTTATTTTTGCTGTGTTAGAATCAGACTTTTGGGGTGGTGAAGGCAGAATGCGTTTAAGAAAAGCCTATGTACAATCAACACATTGGCAAATAGGTCAGACATGGAATAACTTTGGAGATGAAGATATTTGGCCAAATATTATGGAGTGGGAAGGGCCACCTTCAGGAGTTTGGCTTAGAACACCACATGTGAAATATATGAATGCTTTTAGTAATCCAAATTGGGTATACTCAGCCAGTTTAGAAGCTCCTATAGATACCTATTTTGCATATGAGGAATTTCAGCCTGTAATAGGCGAAGTAGATCAAACAACTCCAGATTTAACTTTTGCAGTTAAATATAGGAGAGATTGGGGACATTTAAGAGTATCGTCTGTGTTAAGAAGTGTACGTTATAAACTAAACGATGATATCGATAATTTTGTAGGATATGGTTTTACGTTTAGCGGAATTTATAAGCCTCATAAAAATAATTTTCAATTTCAACTTGTTGGCGGAAAAGGTATTTCTGCTTATCTAACCACGATTCAAGGGTATGGTTACGATGGTTACCCTACTCATGGAAACCAAGTTAATGCAACGCCTGCTTTTGGGGGTTGGGCAGCCTACGAATATTATATTACAGAAAAATTACATACTAACGCTGTTATTGGGTTTACTCGATTTAATTTAGATAATTCTGAACGGTTTGTAGTTAGCGATTCTTCAGCTGGTGATACTGTATTTCTCAAGGGCGATTTTATTCATCAGCATTATTATGGCATTTTCAACTTTATGTATGACCCTTATGAGCGTATGACTATTGGTTTAGAATTAGATTATGGAGTGAAATCAATCGATGCTTCTGGTTTAGTAAATGATATAGATGGTGAAATTGTGAAAAGTCGTGACGCTATGCGAGTTAGTTTCGGATTTATGTATTATTTTTAGGTCATTGAAAAAACAAACAAACATCCTTTAACCATGGAAACTACCTTAGAACAATTAAAATATCCAATCGGACAATTTCAATGTCCAGAACTTATTACAGCAAAGCATCTTGATAATTGGATAGATGTTTTAAACCAATTTCCAACACGACTAAATGCGTTGGTAAAACCGTTAACCGATTTTCAATTAGATACCGAATATCGTCCAGGTGGGTGGACTATTAGGCAATTGGTGCATCACACCGCAGATAGTCACCACCATAGTTATACCCGTTTTAAATGGAGCTTAACAGAAGATAATCCTGTAATTAAAGCTTATAATCAAGATGATTGGTCTAACTTGGAAGATGCCATTAATGCGCCTGTAAGTATGTCTTTAATGCATATAGAGGCGGTTCATAAACGATTGGTATATCTCCTGAAATCTTTAAATGATAAAGACTTAGAACGAAGTTTTATTCATCCGGAAACAAATAAAAAAGTAACTATAAAGGAGAACATAGGTATGTATGCTTGGCATAGTAGCCATCATTTTACACATATTGTAAAAGCTCTGGAGCGTAAAGGTTGGGCTAAGCTTTAAACCATTTTATATTACAACCTATACTAGGTTTTTGTGGTTCTAAATTGGTCTGTTTTTGTATAATACAATCTAAAGCATGACGAATATCTTTTCCTGTAACAGGGATCGTATTTCCGGGTCTAGAATCGTCTAATTGTCCTCTGTATTTAAGTATTAGATCAGAATCAAAAACATAAAAATCTGGTGTGCAAGCGGCATCGTAAGCACGAGCAATGGTTTGGGTTTCATCAAACAAATATGGGAAATTGTAATTTTCGTTTTCTGCTACTAATTTCATTTTATCGGGAGCATCCTGTGGATAATTCTCAATATCGTTACTAGAAATAGCAATGCAATTTACACCCTGAAGTTTGTAATGATTTGCCAATTGCACAAGTTGTGGGTTCACATGAATTACAAACGGACAGTGGTTACAGATAAAAAATATAACCGTTGCAGTTTTACCTTTTAAATTTTCTAAAGATAGTTTCTCATTGGAAACAGTATCCAATAAATTGAAATCAGGAGCTTTGGTGCCTAAAGGCATCATATTAGAAGGTGTATTGGACATGATTCTGTTTTTTCCAAAGTTCGTAATTATTTGTACTTTTAAAAAATGAAAACAACTATAAATTTTGAAGATTTTAGTGCTGTCGATTTGAGAGTAGGAACTATAATTGAAGTTAATGATTTTCCTGAAGCGAGACATCCAGCCTATCAGCTTGTTATAGACTTCGGGAATTTGGGTGTTAAAAAAACGTCGGCTCAAATTACTACTTTATATAAAAAATCGGATTTATTAAACAGACAAATTGTAGCTGTTGTAAATTTTCCTAGAAAACAAATTGGTAAGTTTATGAGTGAATGTTTAGTGTTAGGAGCTGTTAAGGCTAAAGATGTAATGTTATTACATCCAGAACAACAGGTTAAAAACGGAACTTCTGTGCTTTAATTTATGCAAGATATAGATCAAGTACAAGTGAATTTTGATAGTGATGCGCTTTGGGTAATGAATATTGCCTTGGCAGTTGTTATGTTTGGTGTGGCTTTAGGGATTTCTGTAAATGATTTTAAAAGTTTATTGAAAGAGCCAAAAGTTGTTTTAATTGGAATTCTATCTCAATTCGTTTTATTGCCATTTATTACATTTTTAGTGATTTTAGCCGTAAAACCACTACCTAGTATTGCCTTGGGAATGATGATGGTCGCAGCTTGTCCAGGTGGTAATGTTTCAAATTTCATGACCCATTTAGCGAAGGGAAATGCAGCGTTATCTGTAAGTTTAACTGCCTTTTCTACATGTATTGCTTTGGTCATGACGCCATTTAATTTTCAATTCTATGGTAATTTATACGAACCTACATCTTACTTGTTAAAAGAAGTCGCTTTAAGTCCGATGGATTTAATTAAAGTGGTGCTTTTAATTGTAGGAATACCTTTGTTTGTGGGTATATTTGTACGTTATTATACACCCAGACTTGCTATTAAGCTCTCTAAAATACTTCAGCCATTTTCAATACTTGTATTTATTGTGATTGTTGGTATTGCATTTTCTAAAAATATTGATGTTTTTAAGACTCATATTTTAGATGTTTTCTATTTGGGTGTCGGACATAATATTCTGGCGCTAGCGTTAGGTTTTTATGTTGCTAAAGGTTTTAAATTGTCTTTTAAAAATCAGAAAACATTAGCGTTAGAAACAGGTATTCAAAATTCTGGATTGGGACTTGTTTTGATATTTACCTTTTTTGATGGGTTAGGAGGGATGGCAATTATTGCCGCATTTTGGGGGATATGGCATATTATTTCAGGATTATTATTAGCCTTTTATTGGGCTAAACAAACTAAGATTATACATGAGATTAAAACAGTTTAGATTATACCTAGTAAGATTATATGTTTCAATAGGTTTTTTCTTTTATTATAAAAAAATAGGTGTAAAGGGTCAAGAATTTGTACCTGACAACAAACCGGTGTTAATATTGTCTAATCATCAAAATGCATTGATAGATCCGTTGCTTATCGCTACTAAATCTGGACGTTTTTGTTACTATTTAACACGTGCAGCGATTTTTAAAAATCCATTGTTGGCTAAGGTTTTAAAAGGTGTACAGATGCTTCCTGTATATCGTGCTCGTGATGGTTGGCAAGCTATTGCAAAAAACAATGCCATTTTTGAGACCTGCAAAGGGTTGCTTAAAGATCACGAAGCACTTGTTGTTTTTCCTGAAGGTAGCCACAGCTTAAAAAGAAATGTGCGCCCATTAAGTAAAGGCTTTACGCGTATTATTTTAGATACATTAGAAACTTATCCTGATTTGGATTTACAATTATTACCCGTTGGTGTAAACTATCGAAATGCTAAAGAATTTGGAGATAGTGCATTGTTAAATATAGGGAAGCCTATTGCCGCAAAACGCTATATGCATTTAGAGAAAACGGAAGCTGTTAAAGCCTTAAAACAAGATATTCAAAAAGAGATTCAATTACTTACGACTCATATTACTGTGGATTATGAAGAAGTCTCAATGATTTTAGATGATGTACAAGCTGATTATTTAAATCCAGAAGCCATTAATCATTATATAGAGCACAATGAAAAACGGCCGGATTTTAAATATAAAACATCTGTTTTAGAACCTTTTGGCCTGGTTTTTAAACTGTTTTTAAAAGTAGTGTTATTACCCGTTTACGTTTTGTGGAAGTTGGTGCTGCAACCCCAAATTAAGGAGAAGGAATTTACTACGACCTTTAGGTACGGAGTGGGATTAACACTTGTACCCATTTGGTTACTTATAGTGCTTTTGGTTATTGGTGTTAATTTTGGTTGGGCTATAGCTTTTGGGAGTCTATTAGGAATTTTAGGAATAGCGCTTTTAGCAGTGAAATTATAGTTGAATACAACGTATAAAAAAACCGTTGCTTTTGCAACGGTTTAATATCTTGATATGTCAGTTTTAATTAAATATCTTCAAAACTGATATCTGTAAATTTTTCAGCAGAATTGTGAGCAGCCTCTACAACTTCTTCTGTTTGATTATCTTCATATTCTTTTTTGAAATCTTTTTGATGACGTTCACTAATTACTTCATCTCCTTTTTCATCAATAATATAATCGGTCATTTCATTTAAAATATCTCTAAACTCAGAAAAATCTTCTTTGTATAAATATATTTTGTGTTTTTTGTAGTGATACGACCCGTCGTCGTTTGTAAATTTTTTACTTTCAGTAATTGTTAAATAATAATCTCCTGCTTTAGTCGCTCTAACATCAAAAAAATATGTTCGTCTCCCAGCTCTTAATACTTTAGAAAAAATCTCCTCTTTCTCCATCATGTCATTAGTATCCATACTCATATTTACTATTAATAAGATTTAAAATGTTTTATTCAAGTTGCTAATAATTTTATAAACGTAAATCAATTTCCTTTCAAAAATCTAAAAAAAAGAAACACTAAACAACAATTTACGATATTTCTTTTTCACTAAGTTGCTTTAAATATAAGGTTTTATAATAGCCGTCGATGTTTATTAATGTGTTATGTGAACCTTGTTGAATGATTCTACCGTCGTCTAAAACAATAATCTTATCAGCATTTTTAGCAGAAGACACTCTATGACTTACTATTATAGTTGTTTTTCCTGAAGCTACTTTGTATAAGTTTTTAAGAATTTTTTCTTCGGTTTCTGTATCTACAGCCGACAAGCAATCGTCGAACAATAATATTTTCGGATCTTTAATTATTGCTCTCGCAATAGACACACGTTGCTTTTGTCCGCCAGAAAGGGTAATCCCACGTTCACCTAAAACGGTGTCGTAACCTTTAGCGAATTTTGAAATATTACCGTGTACCTGAGCCAGTTTTGCAGCCTTAATAACATCTTCGTCTGTAGCATCTTCTTTTCCGAATTTAATATTGTTCTTTATTGTATCAGAAAACAAGAATGCATCTTGTGGCACATAACCTATACTATCCCTTAAGCTATATAAATTAAGCTGATCTATAGTTACATTATCAATAAGGAGATCTCCACTATTACAGTCGTATAAGCGTCCAATAAGATCTAAAATTGACGATTTACCAGAACCTGTTTTTCCTATAATTGCTAAAGTTTCTCCATGATTTATAGAAAAACTAACATCTTTTAAAGCCTGAATATTAGTGTCGTCGTAAGTGAAAGATACATTTCGAAATTCAATATTTCCATTGATTTTTGAAGGTGCTTCTGTATTGTTTTTTATTTCAGGTTCTAGCTCTAAAAATTCATTTATACGTTTTTGAGATGCTTCAGCTTGTTGAATAATTGAAGTTACCCAACCCACAGTAGCAACAGGCCACGTTAACATGTTTACATAAATAATAAACTCAGCAATAGTTCCTAGACTTTCAATTTCACCATCAATATATTGTTTCCCACCAACATAAATCACAATTAAATTACTCATACCAATAAGTAAAACCATCATTGGGAAAAATAGGGCCTGAATACGGACTAGAGCTAATTGTTTTTGTTTACTGCCTTCGGAAAGTATTTCAAAATTCTCTGATGTTAGTGGTTCTATTCCATTCGCTTTAATAACCGAAATTCCGCTGAAACTCTCTTGTGTAAACGTAGAGAGTTTGGATAAATACACTTGTACAATAGTACTGCGTTTGTGTATTTCTTTACTTAATCTATAAATAGCAATAGATAAAATTGGTAGCGGTAAAACGGTATATAATGTAAGAGAAGGTGCTTCGCTATACATATATAATAGTGCAATTACAAAAAGTGTAATCGTATTAATAGTGTACATAATGGCTGGGCCAGCATACATACGTACACGACTTACGTCTTCACTAATCCGATTCATTAAATCGCCAGTTCTGTTTTTCTTATAGAAATTTAAAGAAAGCCTTTGGTATTGTTGATAGATTTCATTTTTTAAATCGAATTCTATATGGCGCGACATATTAATAATAGTTTGTCGCATTAAGAACGTAAAAACACCAGCAATTAAGGCGGCACCAATAATGTAAAGAATGTCTTCTAAAAGTTCTGTGCGTACTACAGATACTTCTGTAATTATACCTTGATTATAGTCTTCTACCACATTAAAAATTTCTCTTACAAAACGCGGGGTAAACAGCATAAAGATGCGTGCTATAATCGTAATTACAATTCCTATAAGTAATTGATATTTATATTTAAGAAAGTATTTGTTGAGGTGTTTAAGGGCTTTCATTAACCGATGTAATTTTTTTAACTTTAAATTATTCTTTATTTAACGATGATATGTTTGAAAATATAATAATATTGATATAGATTTGCATCAAGTTTTTATTAATATATCAAAACAATCAATAATAATTAATACATAATTAAAAATGGTTTCAGAGGTTTTAAATGCAAATGAACTGTATAAAGTTGATCCAGTGTTCGGTCAACATTCATTTAATAATCATGAGCAAATTGTTTTTTGCAATGACAAAGATACAGGTTTAAAAGCAATTATTGGTATTCATAACACGGTATTAGGACCTGCTTTGGGAGGAACTAGAATGTGGAATTATAATAATGAATGGGAGGCACTAAACGATGTATTGCGTTTGTCTCGAGGAATGACTTATAAAGCTGCCGTTACTGGTTTAAACTTAGGTGGAGGTAAAGCTGTTATTATAGGTGATGCTAAAACACAAAAAACACCGGAATTAATGAGGAAATTCGGTGAATTTGTAAACTCTTTAAGTGGGAAATATATTACTGCAGAAGATGTTGGAATGGAAACATCTGATATGGATTTGGTTCGCGAAGTAACACCTTATGTTACTGGTATATCTGAATCTAAAGGTGGTGCAGGAAATCCATCTCCTGTTACAGCTTATGGTGTGTATATGGGAATGAAGGCTGCTGCGAAATTTAAATTCGGAACAGATAATCTTGAAGGTAAGTCTATTTTAGTTCAAGGAATTGGTCATGTTGGTGAAACATTAGTAGACTATTTAACTAAAGAAGGAGCTAAAGTTATTATTAGCGATATTAGTGAAGAGCGTTTAGAAGCAGTAAGTAAATTATACGGAGCAACAATTTACAGAGGTACAGATTTATATAGTGAAGCTGTAGATATTTATGCACCATGTGCTTTAGGTGCGACTATAAACGACGAAACTGTAAATAAAATTCAAGCTCAGGTTATTGCTGGAGCGGCAAACAATCAACTAGCTAACGAGCAAGTTCACGGTGTTATTTTACAAAATCGTGGAATTGTTTATGCACCAGACTTTTTAATTAATGCAGGTGGTATTATTAATGTATATGCAGAAATTGAAGGATATGGTAAGGCTGAAATTATGAGTAGAACTCAAAATATCTATAATACAACATTAGATATACTTAATAATGCCGATATTCATAAAATTACAACAAATCAAGCCGCTTTAAATGTTGCTAAAGCTAGAATTGAAGCAAGAAAAAAAGAGACTAATAAATAATGTTATTTGCTTAAAAATCGTATTTTTGCAGGCGAAAGTTTTTTTAACTTTCGCCTTTTTTATTAAAATAAATGCCATTAAGGCTATCATTCATGCTCCTGTAAGGGAGGTTAAAAGTTCTTTGTAACTATGCTTAATAGAAGACATATTCGCGTAAAAGTAATGCAAACCATCTATGCCTTTAAAGGTGGTGAAAGTGATGATTTTAAAAACGATCAAAAGTTTTTACTTAATAGTTTTGACGATATGTATCATTTATATCTGTTACAATTATCACTACTTATTGAGGTTCAAAAACGAGTAGAAAGTCATATCGATAAATCGCTGTTAAAGCATCTTGCAACTTCCGAAGATAAAGATCCCAATAGAAAACTTGTTAATAATAGAGTCCTTCAATTATTAAGACAAAATCGCCTTCTAGAAGATACGATTAGAACTTATGGTGTAAACAATTGGGAATTGGATAACGAATATGTAGATGTTATCTTTAAAGCCATTGTTTCAAGCGAAATTTATGCAGATTATATGAAAACACGTACCTCAGATTTTAAAGAGGATAAGAGTTTTATAGTCAATGTTTACAAAGAAATTATTGCTCCAAACGAAAAACTTTACGATTATTTAGAAGATAAAAATTTAACTTGGTTGGACGATTTACCTACTGTAAATACAACCATCCTTAAGTTATTGCGTAAATCTAAACCAGATGTTGCCGAGTCTTATTTTATTCCAAAATTATATAAGGATTTAGACGATAAGGCATTTGGAGTAAGCTTATTTAAAAAGACGATTTTAAGCCAGACTAAATTAAACGCTGAAATCGATAATAAAGCAACAAACTGGGAGGCAGAGCGTATTGCACAAATCGATTATATTTTAATGCAAATGGCTGTTTGCGAGATTTTAAATTTTCCTTCTATTCCCGTTAAAGTTACAATAAACGAATATTTAGAAATTGCCAAAGAATATTCTACACCTAAAAGTAGCATCTTTATAAATGGTATTTTAGATAAATTAGTGAAGGAATATCAGGAAAAAGGAACTTTAAATAAAGTAGGGAGAGGGTTGATGTAGTTATAAATTATTAGTACATTTATCACTTTAAAAAAAATATTTATTATGAAAAAAATAATGCTAGGATTAGGCGCTTTTTGCTTAATCGCTTTTACAGCTTGTAAAGAGGACGCTTCTAAAAAAGTAAATGAAGAAAATGTGGTAGTAGCTGCAGAACGCGATGCTAACTCATCAAAGTTTCCTCAAATTTCCTTTACAGAAACTGAACATGATTTTGGAACAATTGAATCTAAAGCTGCTGTTGAAACAGTTTTTGAATATAAAAATACTGGAGAATCTCCTTTAGTAATTTCAAATATTGCAAGTTCTTGTGGTTGTACAGTTCCTCAAGATTGGAGTAAAGCACCTTTAGCACCAGGAGAAAGTGGAAAATTCACTGTTAAATTTAATGGTTCAGGAGCTAATAATGTAACTAAAACAATTACAATTACTTCTAATACAGAATCAGGTAAAGAGATGGTTAAGATAAAAGCTTTTGTTAAGCCAGATCCTAACGCACCAGTGAAATCAACTCCAACAGCAACTCCTCTAATTCAATCTTAAAATAATGGAAGGTATAAGTCAATTTTTACCGTTTATATTAATGTTTGTGGTTGTGTATTTCTTTATGATTGCACCACAAATGAAACGTCAGAAAAAAGAAAAAAAATTCGCTAACGAGTTAAAACGTGGAGATCGTGTAGTTACTAAAAGTGGTATGCATGGAAAAGTTATCGACTTAAACGAGAAAGATAATACTTGCGTTATTGAAACACTTGCAGGGAAAATTAAATTTGAACGCTCTTCTATTTCTATGGAAATGAGTGCAAGTTTAAACAAAACAGAAGTGACTAAATAATTTTAGTTTTAAATATATTAAAAAGGCTATCCAATTGGGTAGCCTTTTTTTTGCATCTAATCGAATTTTGATAGCATGTTAAAATGAATTATATTTAGATAAACAAAAACATATTACATTGAAAAAAATAGTCTCAGCTTTAAACCTTATTTTATTAGTATTACTAGTGTCGTGTAATACATCCGATGATGGATCCAGTACTATTATAGACCTCCCTTATTTTGATAGTCTAAATGTGCAGGATAATATTACTTTAATTTTAATTTCTGGTCCAAATCAAGTTGTAGAACTGTATGGAGATGGAGACCTAAATACTGTCGATTTATTTGTAGATAATGGCGAGTTAATAATGTCTGCTGTAAGTAGCGAAGCGAGTAATGTCGTGGTTTATGTAGCTCACCCAGATATTAACAATATTCTAGTTCAAAACAATGGTATTGTTCAGTTTGATAATTATTTTACAACCACAGCTTCAGAATTATATATTACAGGATTAGATGCCGCACAAATTTTTAACGAATATGAAATGAATGTAAATACTCTTGATGTATTATTAGAAAATGCTGCTAAAATGGCGTTGTTAAATTTACAATCAGAGGAATTGTATGTTCATTTGTCAGATGGTAGCCGTTGTAACATTCAAGGTTTTGCAACCAATCAATTTATAGATTTAAACAATGGCTGCCGGTTTAATTTAGACTTTCCTATTCAAGGATGGGATATAACTTCTCCTATTCAGAGTACCAATTGTACAATCACAACAGATAATGGTGGAAATGGTTGGGTACAAGCAACAAACACCCTCACTGCAACCGCGAGTAATGGGAGTAGAGTTTTTTATCAAGGTGTGCCTAACGTATTAAATGCAGTAGAAATTAATGGAGGTAGGGTAGAACAAATGGATTTTTAATATCCGAATACATCAAAATATAAAAGGTCTAAATGAAAACTCCTTTAGACCTTTTATATTTCAGATAATTTATAACTATTCGTTAAAAAAACCAATAACATCATTTATTTTAGAGGTATCAATATCTCCCTTTTCTAATACTTTAGCTAACGACATAATTTGCGAAGGTTTCATGTCGTTTCCAAGTACTCTTAAAATACCAAATCCGGTATCTTTAGCATTTCCGTAAACGATTAATTCTTCAATAGATTCATCATTATCGCCAAGATATTTTAAAGTAAATTTACCGCCGTGATTATTAATAACCATTAGCTCGTTATAGGCTTTATTATTTAAAATAAGTTCAACTTTTTCCTTTTCAGCTTCATAAGCTTCTGGCTCGGTTGCTACTTTTTTGTAACCTAAAAAGTTTAAACGTTTTATAGAATTATAAGCCGTTTTCTGATCCTCGTTTAGCTTCGATTGATCTAAATTTATAACAGATAGAGGTAAATCTACTGTCGTAAAATTTGGAGATTCTTGGTGGTCTACAATATAAGTTTGTAAGGTTGGTTCAGAATTACAACTTGTAAGTAATAGTCCGAAACAGAACGTAATTGCGATAATATATTTATAAGATTTCATGGTTTATATAAGGTTGTAAACCGAGTTCTCATGTTTAAAATTAGAACTCGGTTAAAGTGAATTTATTTTTGATTTTTTAAATGTTCTCCACCTGGAATATTCATTTTACTGGTCAGTTTAGAGATTTCGTTTAAATTTATATCTCCTGTTAAAAGCGCAACTACAGTTTCAATTTCGCGATTTTGTCCATTTATCTCAATGTTAGCATCTTTGGTTAATTCGCCTATACCGTTTACAAAAATCAGGAGTTCATTTACATGGTCTGCATCACGTCCTTCTTTGACATAAAATTTTACTTCTTGACCATTATCTTTCACTTCCATAAGTTCTTCTAAACCTCCTTTTTGAGAAGTCATCCATTTAGAAATATCTGCAGCTATTGCTTTATCGTCTGTAATTATGGTTTTAAAACTAGTAATACTATTTACCATATTTAGATATGCTTGCGATTCGGCATCGTCTGTGCTAATATCTAATTTAGCCAACATCTGAAACATTTTAGGTTTAATGTTAACATAGGTTACATTCGGGTTTTCGCTGTACTTTTCGAAAATAGATTGCGCCATCATACTTGCAGGAAGTAAAACCATTGCAAGAGCAAATAAGATTATTTTTTTAGTCATTGTTTTGGGGTTTTTATTTATAATAGTTTTCATAATTTTTTATTTATTGTTTTTAAAAATAATGTTCGAGCTTTGCTCTAATTCGGTAATATAGCCTACTGTTGCCATGCCTTCATTATATGGTTTTAAGTAGTTCATAGTTGCCGCTCCTTTATTTAAAGATGCAGAAATAAGCTCTAAAGACTTTATAACTTCTTCGTAAGCCAATTGCGGATCTTGAATGGTACCCAAATCATCTTCTGTGGTGGTTATGTTTAGGGTAGAATTAAAATAAAATCCTAACATTAATACGGCTACAGCTGCGACAGTTAACCACGAATACATTGCTGTTTTTTTAGTCTTTAGTGGAATGTCTTTAGTAAACGTTTCATGCTGATTGGCTTTAAAATAAGCAAATAAAGGTCTGTAAGATTCTAAATGCGGTGCTATATGTTCCTGAGAAAAGTAGTCTTTTAATAAGGCTTCCTCTTTTAAAGACGTCTCACCGTTTTCATACTTTTCTAATAACTGTTCTATATTATTTAATACCATAATTATGTGTATTAGTTAATTGTTCTCTAATTGTTTTTCTTGCTCTAGATAATGCGACTCTTACTGCTGTGTTTTTCATATCTAGCATTTTCGAAATTTCATCTAAATCATATTGTTCAATATCTCTTAATTGAATAACCAAGCGCTGTTGTTCGGGTAAGGTTTCAATTATTTTACCAACCCAATCTAAACTGTCTGTCGTTTCAACTTGTTTCTCAAGACTCGTTTTGTGGTCTTCATAATTACTATGTACTATTTTTAAATTTTGTGCTTGCTTCGATTTTAACTTATCAAAACATAAATTTTTTGTCATGGTCATCGAAAATGCTTCCACATTTTTATACGATTCTATTTGTTTTTTATTCGACCATAATTTTAATAATACCTCTTGCGTAGCATCTTCAGCTTCTTCATTCGAAATAAGTAAACGTTTAGCTAAACGATAAACTTTATCCTTAAAAGGCAATACGATATTTAAAAATTCTGACTGAGTCATGTTTGTGGTTGATTCTTAATCTACTTGTGGTTATTAATATTACGACGACCCATTTTATTATTTGTTACAAAATATTTTTAAACTGATGTTAATTCAAGTAAATTTAACCATTATACCCAAATTAAATATGCGATATTTTAAACCTTTTCTCTATATATGTGTCATGTGCTTTTGCTTCAGCAGTTGTGCTGAAGACTACGATGATTATCCTGTTACAGCTACAGAAATAAATGATTTTGTTTGGAAGGGGATGAATGCATATTACTTATATAAGGAAGATGTTTCTGATTTGTCTGATGGCCGATTTGCTACTAATTCTGCATATCAGAGTTATTTAAACGAATTTTCTAATCCAGAAGATTTGTTTTACAATCTATTGTATAATCGAGAAACTGAAGATCGTTTTAGTTGGATTACCGACGATTATATTGCGCTTGAGCAACAATTTAATGGGGAATCTTTAAACCATGGTATGGAATATGGTTTGGTGAAATTAAAATCTAGCAATACCGTTTTTGGCTTTGTACGTTATATTTTGCCTGTTAGTGATGCAGAAAGAAAAGGTTTAAAGCGAGGTGATATTTTTAATCGTGTAGATGGTGTGGCATTGTATTATAATTCAGCTTCAGATACCAATATAGGATTAATGCAAGGGCAGTCGTATAGTTTAGGGTTTGCAACTTATAATAATAACGGAACTGAAAAAATCGATGATGATTCCGTTGAAAGTATAAACACTGAAATTGCTTTAGTTAAATCTAACTATACCGAAAACCCTATTTACGATCAGAAAATTTTAGAAGTTAGCGGAAAGAAAGTTGGGTATTTAATGTACAACGGATTTACAGGAACAGATACTTTCGATTCTCAATTAAATACTGTTTTCGGAACTTTTAAAAGTGAAGGGATTACCGGTTTAGTTTTAGATTTAAGATATAATCCTGGTGGTTCTGTAAGTACAGCGACTTGGTTAGCGTCTATGATTACCGGACAATTTACAGGCGACGTTTTTGTTAAAGAACAATGGAATAGCGATTGGCAAACGTATTTTGAAACAAACGATCCAGATGCTTTATTAAATCCATTTGTAGATGTTATGGAAAAACGAAATTCATCCAATTCTGTTACTTTTAGCGAAAACTTAAATCATTTAAATCTTAATAAGGTATATGTAATTACCACTAAAAGCACGGCTTCTGCTAGCGAACTTATTATTAACGGATTAACACCATATATAAATGTAGTTCAAGTTGGGGATATTACTGTTGGTAAATATCAAGCGTCTCGTACACTTTACGATTCGCCTACATTTAGTAAATCGGAAGTGAATCCTACCCATACTTATGCTTTGCAACCTTTAATTTTTAAATCGCTTAACGCAGATGGCAAGACGGACTATTTTGAGGGTTTAGATCCGGATATTTTTTTAAAAGAAGATTACGGTAATTTAGGTGTTTTGGGAGATGTAAACGAGCCATTATTGGCAGCAGCATTATCCAATATATCTGGAACAGGTAGAAAACTATTCAATACAGAAACTTCGGAATTAAAAGAATTAAGTAACAGCAAATCTCTTCAGCCGTTGCCAAATGCCATGTATGTAGATTAAATTTTTGAAATGAATAAAACCTATTTTAATTGGAGTACAGGAAAAGACTCCGCTTTGGCTTTGTATGAATTATTACAAGATGGAACACATTCGGTAGATAAATTAGTAACTACTGTAAATTCTCATTTTAATCGCGTGTCTATGCATGGTTTGCGTATCGAATTATTGAAAGCACAAACCGATGCTATCGGACTTCCTGTACAATATATAGAATTACCAGAACATCCGGATATGGAGGATTATAATGCTATTATGATAACTGCTACAAATGCATTGAAAGCTGAGCATTTTACATATTCAGCTTTTGGTGATATTTTTTTAGAAGATTTAAGATTTTATAGAGAATTCCAATTGATGGAAGTAGGCTTGAAATGTGTGTTTCCGCTATGGAAACGCGATACGAAACAGTTAATGACTGAGTTTTTAAATTTAGGATTTAAAGCAATAGTAGTTTGTGCCGATGCAAAGTATTTTAAACAAGATTTTGTGGGAACCATTTTAAGTCAGGATGTTATTGATGCTTTACCAACAGGAGTTGATCCGTGTGGCGAAAACGGAGAATTCCATACCTTTTGTTTTGATGGTCCGTTGTTTAAAACAGCAATCCCATTTAAAATAGGAGCGAAGACCTATCGTGAATATCCTGCGCCAAATGCCAAAACAAAAGCTGCTGGGTTTTGGTATTGCGATTTAATTAATACCAATTAGACAACTTTTATTCTGCCTCGAAAACAGTATGTTGGTAAGCGCCCAAATCTGGTGCAGCTGTTCTGTTTTTATTCAATATATCTAAAGGAACTTGATTTGCAAACACTAAATTACCTTGGTCTATAGCTTTAGAGTCTTCACCAATAATTAATTGATTTGTATTTGGATCTTTAAATTCAGGGTTTTCATTAAAAATCATGTTTTCGTAATGTGTCGTGTCATCAAAATCGTAGTTTGGTCCTGTAAAATTATTACTAGACGAGTTTTGAAAAAGTGCTAAACAATTCGTGAATTTAAAATTAAACACGACTTCATCGTCTTCTAATTCATCAATAATAAATTCTGGATTATCATTTCCGTAAATAATGCAATTATTAAAATTAGCTTCAGTTAAATCTGCTAAATATGCGGTGTTCTCTTCATCTAAGGTATAATTATTAATTAATAACGCTGGATATTGTCTGAAGCTATTGCTCCAATAATTAACAATTGTAGACTGTGTTACATTATATCGTCCGCCTAAAGTTGCAGCAAAAGAAGATTGCCCACTGTTGTTTATTACTAAATTTTCTGCGGTAATAGACGTGTTTCTTCCCAAAACGCCAAAATTACTACTGTTGTAAATTTGTGTATTTTTAAGGGTTAATTTATTATCGTTTGGGTTGCTCTCACTTAAAATTCCAACCGTTGCATTCTTAATAGTTGCGAAATTAAAAGTATTATTTCTACTGTCTTGGTACAACCAAATGGTCCCCCATTGCCCAGGAACATCAGAGAAAGCAGGTTCTAATCTGTCGCCTTCAAAAACAACTTCATTTTCTAAATTTTCTTGGTCGTAGCTATAGCTTCCGTTAACTTGTAATGATGCACCTTCGCCAACAAATAATCCTGAATTGGCATGGAAATGAAGTCTTGAACCTGCATCAACGGTCATCGTTTTGTTGTTTGGTACTGCAGCATATCCATAAATTACATAAGGTTTGTCGTTTGTGAAGTTTAGTTCTTCCTCAGATAGATAACGCCCTTGGATTTCGGTTTTTACCAGTTCTCCATCGACTTCTACAGTTAAAGTTTCTATGATGCCTTCATCATCTTTACTCGGATAAATAAAAACTGCATCTTTAACTAAAGTGACCAAATCTACTTTTTGTGAGCTTGTTCCCGAAGTAAATTCAATTTCATCTGTATATAGATAAGTCGATTCTGGATTAGAAAAATCACTATAATCTATGGTTGTTTCAATAAAGATATACATACTATCCTTTGCCAAAATCTCAACATTTTCAAATACTTTTCCAGCCATACCGTCTACATTTAAACGATAGTCTGATGCTTCTCCTAGCGCCAATTTAAGCGATGGAATTACGATATCCTGATTGCTATTATTGTAAACTTTTAAGTTATAAGTACTCGAGCCAATATTTGTAAAAATGGTATCTAAATATACGGTGTCTTTAGAAAAAGTAAGCATGCCATTACTTGGTGTGAAATCAAAATCCTTACGACAAGAACTCCAAAGCATTAAAAAAAGACAACATGAAATAAAATAGAAAATACGCTTCATAATAATAAACTGAATCCCGGTTATTGAGATATTAGGTAAAAATATAACTTTTCCTCGATAATCGAGATTTAATTGCTTGAGGTTTATTTCGAAAACAAAAGATCTTTCTATAAGTGACGAGCAATTTTGAATGAAGGTCATTTACAAAGGTTAGGCTTTTGTTTTAAACCGGATTATTGAAATATAGCTTTTACATTTTCAGGAATTCTAGTCGGACGTTTAGTTTCGGTATGGATTAAGCACCAATGCGTTTCGGCAGTGAGAAGGAGCTTATTTGTGTCTTCATGATAAAGTTCTACCACGCGAACAGATTTTACACCAGCTGCTTTTTTTATAAATGTTTTTAAGCGTAATTCATCTCCTAAAAGTGCTTCGCCTTTATAATAAATATGGTGTTCTATAACGACCCAAATATATAATTCTTGCATTTCTGCAGTGGCTGTGTGTTGCCAATGGCCTTTAGCAACATCCTGAATCCATTGTACGTAACGCACGTTATTTACATGGTTTAAATCGTCTAAATCTTCTGCTGTAACGGTAACCTTAAGTTCGAATTCCTTCATGTATTATTCCTTAGGTTTTACAGTTACTTCAAATAATTTGTCCCAACGTTTTCCGGTTACAAATAATGTTTTAGTTGTGGGATTAAAAGCCATGCCATTTAAAACATCTAGCCCTTGGTGTTGTGTTACCTTCTTTTTAAGCGGAGTAAAATCGATAACACCTTCTACAGCTCCATTTTTTGGATTGATAATCGCGACACCATCTTTTTGATAAATGTTCGCATAGATTTTTCCGTTTATCCACTCTAATTCATTTACACGTCCAATTTTTCCTTTGTTGGTATATACTTGTATATAATCCATTTCTTCTAGAGTTTCCGGGTCTAAAATCCAGATTTTCTCGGTGCCATCACTTTTATATAATACTTTACCGTCGTTACAAATTCCCCAGCCTTCTTTACTGTTATTGTATTTAAAGCTAGACTTTTTTTCTAAAGTATTAGCATCGTAAATAAACCCTGTTCCTTTTTGCCATGTTAATTGATATAAATTATCGTTTAAAACAGTTAATCCTTCACCAAAATATTCGTCGGCTAGTTTTACGTTTTTTATAACTTCTCCAGTTTCATAATCTACTTTTCTAAGTTTAGATTCTTTGAATTGTCCAGTACTTTCATACATAGTATCATTATGAAATTCTAAACCTTGAGTGTACGATGTAATATCGTGAGGAAATGTATTTAATAATTCGTACGTATACACTGTAGGATGTTCGTTGTTTAAAATAAGTAGGGGAGAACTTATCGTTTGCGATTCTCCATTAGTATAAACAATCGCTTTTATGTTTTGCTTTCCTAATTTCTGATCGCTTAAATTTATGTTTTCAGGAATCTTAGTATCGTTAATAAAATAAGCAACCGAATCTATTTGAAGGTTTTTCGGGTTCCTTACAGTGAGTTTTAAGTCCTCATGAAGCGAAATTCCATTACCTGGAGCATTAGTTTGTAAGGAAAAGTCACTTTTTTTATCATTTGAACTACTTCCGCAAGAAAATATTGAAACGGATAAAAATATGATAGTGAGTATGTTGCTTGCTTTCATTTGTAATTTTTAATTTTAAGCAAGTTATTTATTTAAAATCAGTTTAGAAAATCATTGTGTAAAAATAAAAAGAATGTATCTTTGCAGCGGCAAGTCCTACACAACTAGCTCCTGTTGAATCCTCCAGGGCGGGAACGCAGCAAAGGTAAATGGTCGTAGCAGTGTGATGTAGGTAGCTTGCCTTTTTTTATGCCTTATAGTTTCCTAAATTTCTCTTTATATTTCCCTATTTAAAATCGTATTTTTACCAACTTAATCAGAGTAATGTTTTATGTCTAAAGTGGTTTTAATTACAGGTGGTTCTTCAGGGATAGGAAAATCTATTGGAGAGTACCTAACAGAAAAAGGATTCAAGGTCTATGGTACCAGTCGGTCGCCAGAGCGTTATACCACAAGTAAATTTCCCATTTTAAAATTAAATTTAAGAGATGGATCTACCATTTCAAATTGTGTGCAAACACTTTTAGAAAAGGAAGGCCAAATAGATGTTGTTATAAATAACGCAGGTGTTGGAATAACAGGTCCGATAGAGGAAATTCCGTTAGAAGAAATGAAAAGCCATTTCGATACCAATTTCTTTGGTCCGTTAGAAGTCATTAAAGCTGTTTTACCACAAATGCGAAAGCAACATAACGGATTAATAATAAACGTAACGTCTATTGCAGGATATATGGGATTACCATATCGCGGAATTTATAGTGCCAGTAAAGGTGCTTTAGAATTGGTGACAGAAGCATATAGAATGGAGTTGAAAGACTTCAATATAAAAATGACAAATGTTGCACCTGGCGATTTTGCAACCAATATAGCGTCAGGCCGATACCATTCTCCAATCAAAGAAAATTCACCTTACAAAATACCATACGGAAATACCTTAGAAATAATGAACTCTCATGTCGATTCTGGGAAAGATCCTCAAATTATGGCCAATGCTATTTTTAGAATCATTTCTACAAGCGATCCCAAAATACATTATAAAGTAGGGGAGTTTATGCAGAAGTTCTCTATAGCATTAAAACGTATTTTACCAGATAAGATGTACGAAAAACTGATTTTAAGACATTACAAACTTTAGTCAGTAAACGTTTTCGTAAATAATTGATGTTATTTTATAGTATTGGCAGATTTAATACCCTGAATATTGTAAATTAGCAACATAGAAAATACAACCAAAATTAAATTTAGAATAATGAAGTTTTTTATTGATACAGCAAATTTAGACCAAATTAAAGAAGCACAAGAACTAGGTGTTCTTGACGGAGTTACTACAAACCCATCTTTAATGGCGAAAGAAGGAATTACAGGTCACGATAATATTTTAAAACATTATGTAGACATTTGTAATATTGTTGAAGGTGATGTAAGTGCCGAAGTTATTGCTACAGATTTTGAAGGTATGGTTAGAGAAGGAGAAGCTTTAGCTGAATTACACGAGCAAATTGTTGTAAAATTACCAATGATTAAAGATGGTATTAAAGCATGTAAATATTTTTCTGAAAAAGGAATCAGAACAAATTTAACTTTAGTATTCTCTCCTGGACAAGCGTTATTAGCAGCAAAAGCAGGAGCAACTTATGTGTCTCCTTTTATTGGTCGTTTAGATGATATCTCTACTGATGGTTTAAATCTAATCTCAGAAATTCGTCTTATCTATGATAATTATGGTTTCGAAACTCAAATCTTAGCAGCGTCTGTGCGCCATACGATGCACGTTATCGACTGTGCTAAATTAGGGGCAGATGTTATGACTGGACCATTAAGTTCTATCGAAGGTTTATTAAAGCACCCACTTACAGATAGCGGTTTAGCAAAATTCTTAGAAGATTATCAAAAAGGAAATTAATTCCTAATTGATATAAAATATAAAAATCCTCAACAGACTGTTGAGGATTTTTTTTTGCTTTTTTCTGAACTCTCAAGTTCCTTAACGTTGAATATGTTAAAAGAAATATAACTTTAATTCTATTTTACATATCAAAAGTGATATTGCATATATTTGAATACAACTGCGTGCAAACAATATTTTGTGTTGCATATTAAATTTAGAAACAAACATTTTTTTATGGACAAAATTATGGATCAAGCCTAATTGTTGTGTTTATGCAAAAATAGTAGTTAATCTAAAGAGGAAGAAATCTACATTTTTCACACCTCTAAACTGTGCTCTAAAAGCCTTAATTTTAGCATTGAAAGATTCCG